>NZ_ATHV01000033.1 GCF_000422205.1 Desulfovibrio sp. X2 | reverse complement strand
AAAGGGTCCCCCTCTCTCCGGACCCCTCTCCTCCCCCAAAACTTCTTGGCGTGGGGTGAGGAGGTCTATGTCGATTCAGTCAAAGAATGCCGGGCAAACCGCGCGCGGCGGGCCGCACCGGGACGGCCGGTCAGAAAGCCTAGCAGAACTGGCCGAGGAAGCGCAGGTCGTTCTCGAAGAACATGCGCAGGTCGCCGATGCCGTACTTGAGCATGGCGATGCGCTCCACGCCCATGCCGAAGGCCCAGCCCACGTACTTCTCCGGGTCGTAGCCGACCGAGGCGAAGACGTTGGGGTCGACCATGCCGCAGCCGAGTATCTCGATCCAGCCCGTGCCCTTGCACACGCGGCAGGGGCTGCCCTTGCAGGAGCCCTCGCCCTTGCAGATGGAGCAGGTGATGTCCACCTCGGAGGAGGGCTCGGTGAAGGGGAAGAAGCTCGGGCGGAAGCGGGTGCGGGTGTCCTCGCCGAAAAGCTTGCGGCACATGTGCGCCAGCACGCCGCGCAGATCGCCCATGGAGGTGCGCGTGTCCACGAGCAGCCCCTCGATCTGGTGGAACATGGGCGTGTGCGTCAGGTCCGAGTCGCGGCGGTAGACCTTGCCCGGGGCGATGATCGCCACCGGCGGCTTCTTGGCCAGCATGGTGCGGACCTGCAGCGGCGAGGTGTGCGTGCGCAGGAGGATGGAGTCGGTGACGTACAGCGTGTCCTGCATGTCGCGGGCCGGATGGTCCGGCGGCATGTTCAGGGCCTCGAAGTTGTTCCAGTCGTTCTCCACCTCCGGACCGGCCACGACCTCGAAGCCCAGGCGCTGGAAGATGGTGGCGACCTCTTCCATGGCCAGGGTCACGGGATGCAGCGAGCCGGGGAGCGGCGCGCGGCCGGGCACAGTGGGGTCGAAATCGGCGTAGGCCGCGGCGGCGGCGGCGCGCTTGCGCGCCTGCTGCGCCTCGTCGAGGAGCTCGTTCAGGCGGGCCTTGGCCTCGTTGGCGGCCTTGCCCACCGCGGGCTTGTCCTCGCCGGGCAGGGAAGCCATGGCGGACATGGCCTGGGCCAGGCGGCCCTTGCGGCCCAGGAACTCGACGCGGGCGGCCTCGACCGCGTCAAGCGAAGACGCCTGGCCGAGGGCGCTTTCGCACTCCCCGACCAGGCGGTTCAACTCGTCCAGTATGCCGGTGACGGCGCTTTTGTCGGACGACATGGCGGCGCGGCCTTAGACCAGCTTGGCCTTGGCCAGCTTGGCCAGCTCGGCGAAGCTTTCCTTCTCGCGCACGGCCAGGTCGGCCAGGATCTTGCGGTTGATCTCGATGCCGGCCAGCGACAGGCCGTGGATCAGACGGCTGTAGGACAGGCCGTGCTCGCGGGCGCCCGCGTTGATGCGCTGGATCCACAGGGCGCGCATCTCGCGCTTCAGCGCCTTGCGGTCGCGGTAGGCGTAGGCCATGGCCCGCTCGACCGTCTCGCGGGCGATGCGGTACTGGTTCTTGCGGCCGCCGTAGTAGCCCTTGGCAAGGCTCAAATACTTCTTGTGCCGCTTGTGAGCGGCTACACCACGTTTCACACGCATCGTTTCTTCTCCTTAAGTAGGGTCCCGTCCGGGACCGATTCGTTCACCCGTCGGCGGCCATGCGCTTGCCGACGACGTGGCGTGCACCCCGAGGCCCGAGGGCCTACAAGTAGGGGCACATCTCCTTGACGGCGCGCTCGTTGGTCTTGTCCACCAGCGCCGCCTGACCGAGCAGCCGCTTCCGCTTGGCGCTCTTCTTCGTCAGGATGTGACGCAGGTTCTTGCGCCGCCTGACGATCTTCCCGCTGCCGGTCTTGCGGAAGCGCTTGGCCGCCGCGCGGTTGGTCTTGATCTTAGGCATGTCCTCACTCCTTATGTGTTCGCCCCCGGCATCACGCCGCGGGGCGGACTGAACTTTCTTGGGCCCGCCGCTCGGGCCGCCCGTCCGAACCTACTGCTCGGGCCTGTTGCCCGGGTCTACTGCCCGGGTCTACGGCCCGGGTCTACTGCTCGGGCTCGGCGGCCGGGGCCTGCGGGGCGGAGCCGCCCTTCTCTTCAGGCTTCTTCGGAATCGGCGCAAGCATGATGAACAGCGTGCGGCCCTCGGCGCGGGCCTCCTGCTCGACCTTGGCGATGTCGGCAGTGTCCTGCGCGACACGCGCGAGCACGGTCTCGCCGCGGTCCTTGTGCACGATCTCGCGTCCGCGGAAGAAGATCGTGGCCTTGCAGCGGTCGCCCTCCTCCAGGAAGCGCCGGATGTGCCGGAGCTTGGTCTGGTAGTCGTGCTCGTCGGTCTTCGGCCTGAACTTGATCTCCTTGATCTGGACCTGGGCCTGCTTCTTGCGCGCCGACTGCTGCTTTTTCTGCTGCTCGTACTTGTACTTGCCGTAATCCATGATGCGGCAGACCGGCGGATCGGCGTTGGGCGCGACCTCAACGAGGTCGAGGCCCTTTTCCTGGGCCAACGCCAACGCGTCTTCGATGGTCCTGACGCCGAGTTGTTCGCCGTCTTCGGTGATCAGACGGACTGAACGGACCCTGATCTGCCGGTTAACACGCGCCTGCAGCGAAGCTATAGCTCATCCCTCCGCGTTTGAACGGTTCGGCCGTATCGGCCAAAATCATCTCTGCCGCCTCGGCGATGGTCTTGAAGCCCAGGTTGTCGCCTCCGCGAGTGCGGACGTTGACTCCCCCGGCCTCGACCTCCTTGTCGCCGATGACCAGCATATACGGTATCTTTTCCAGCTGGGCTTCACGAACCTTGTAGCCCAGCTTCTCGTTTCTCAAGTCTGCCTCGACCCGTACGCCGCGGGCGCGAAGCGCGGCAAGCACGGAATGGGCGTGCTCCGCCTGGGCGTCGGTCACGGTCAGGATCTTGGCCTGCACCGGCGCGAGCCAGGTGGGAAACGCCCCTGCGACGTGCTCGATGAGCACGCCGATGAACCGCTCCAGGGACCCCAGGATGACCCGATGCAGCATGACCGGACGGTGCTTCTCACCGTCCTCCCCCACGTAGGTGAGGTCGAAGCGATCGGGCAGGGTGAAGTCGCACTGGATGGTCGCACACTGCCACCGGCGGTCTAAGGCATCTTTGATGACAATGTCAATCTTGGGCCCGTAGAACGCGCCGTCGCCCGCATTGATCTCGTAGGGGAAGCCTCCGGCCGAAAGCGCGTTCATGAGCGCATTGGTGGCGCGTTCCCAGTCCTCGTCCGAGCCGATGGACTTTTCCGGACGGGTGCTGATGCGCGCCTCGAACTCGAAGCCGAAGAGGTTCATCACGTCCTGCACGAAGTGCACGACGCCGAGGATCTCCTCCTGGAGCTGGTCCGGGCGGCAGAGGATGTGCGCGTCGTCCTGCGTGAACTGGCGCACGCGCAAAAGGCCGTGCAGCACGCCGGTGCGCTCGTGGCGATGGACTACGCCGAGCTCGAAGAAGCGCAGCGGCAGGTCGCGGTAGCTGCGCACGCGCGACTTGTATATGAGCATGTGCGAGAGGCAGTTCATGGGCTTGATGCCGTAGGCCTGCTCCTCGATCTCGGTGAAATACATGTTCTCGCGGTAGTTCGCGTAGTGGCCGGAGCGCTCCCAAAGCTCGCGCTTGAGGATCTGCGGGCCCTGCACGATGGCGTAGCCGCGCTTCAGATGCTCCTTGCGCTCGAAGTCCTCGAGGATGGTGCGCAGAAGGCCGCCGCGGGGGTGCCAGATGACCATGCCCGCGCCCGCCTCCTCGGAGAAGGAGAAGAGGTCGAGCTGGGTGCCCAGCTTGCGGTGGTCGCGGCGCTTGGCCTCCTCGATGCGCTCGAGGTGCTGCTTCAGCTCCTTGGGCGAGGCGAAGGCCGTGCCGTAGATGCGCTGCAGCATCTTCTTGTCCGAGTCGCCGCGCCAGTAGGCGCCGGCCACGGAGAGCAGCTTGAAGGCCTTGATGCGGCCTGCGCTCGGCACGTGGGGACCGCGGCAGAGGTCCACGAACCCGCCGTTGGTGTAGATGGAGAACTCGTCGCCGCCGAGGTCGTCCATTATCTCGAGCTTGTAGTCCTCGCCCTTGGCGGCGAAGAGCTTCTTCGCCTCGTCCTTCTTGACCACGCGGCAGGTGAAGGGCGCGTCCGCTCCGGCGAGACGCACCATCTCCTTCTCGATGGCCTCGAGGTCCTCGGGGGTGAAGGGACGCTCGTAGTCGAAATCATAGTAGAAGCCCGACTCGATGGCCGGGCCGATGGTCACCTTGGCTTCGGGGAAGAGCTTCTTCACCGCTTCGGCCATGAGGTGGGCCGCGGAATGGCGGATGACCTCGAGGCCTTCGGGATCACTCTCGAAGACAGGCGCGACGTCGGCGCACTCGGCGGGGAGGGCTGCCGAAACGTCGAAAAGACGGCCGCACGCGCGGACCGCCACCACTTCCTTCAACTTCTTCTTGGACAGGGCCTTGCCCAGGACCTCGGCCATGGGCTCTCCCGGGGCGGCTTCCACCGCCTGCCCGGCGATTGTGAGCTGCACCGTCGCGCTCCTTGCCTCACGAGTGAAAAAGGGAGGCTGAAGCCTCCCTTTCAGTAGTCTAGCTGGTAGGCACGAGGAGATTTGAACTCCTGACCCCTTGCGTGTCAAGCAAGTGCTCTCCCCCTGAGCTACGCGCCTACGTTCCCATCAAGGGAGGAGTCAGATAGCAGTCGGCCTGCCGGGTGTCAAGCGAAAGTCCGCTTTTTTTCTTCATCCGCTTCTGTGCCCGTTTTCGCGCCCAGGCGCGTTTCTTCCCCCCATGGACGCCGCCGACATCGTCCACAGGGACGAGCCCCGCACGCCGCAGGCGAATTCTTCCTGTCTTGCAATCGACATATTCCGACCTTATAGTCCGTTTGAACGGCAATTCAGATCTATATGGCACGCAAGCCGCCAGGAGGGCCATGCAGCAGCAACGCAACACCATCCGCAATCGCGTATCGCCGCTTCTGTTCCGCATCATTCATCCGATGCACGGCGACCTGCCCATATTCGTCCAGACTCATCGGAAGACATGCACGCGCCCGTGGCGCACCCCGCAAGAACGCCGCCCCATCGGAGCGAGGCTTCGTTGCGCCAGGCTGAGGGGACCGGGCCCGCGCATGCGCGCCGCGCGCGCCTTCCTCTGCGCGCCGCCGCCCACGGACCGGCCCCGCGTCGCCCCTGTCTGCCGCCTTCGCCCTGCCGCTCTCCTCCTTTTCCTTTGTCTCGCCCTCGTCGCCTGCACGGTCACGGCCCCGGCCCATGCCTCCCTGGTCGCGTCCCAGTCGTCCATCGTCCCGGGCTCGACGCCCGACGCTTCGGCAGATGCCCCGGCGGGCACCCCGGCGGGCACCTCGGCGGATGGCGCGGCGGGCGCAGGAGGCCTGAGATCCTCGCCCAGCGTGGACCTCGGCGTCGCCCGGGTGCGCGCCAGGATATCCGGCATGTCGGGGCTGCCGTCGCTGCCGGGCGCGGGCGCGCGCATCCCGGGCTCGGCCCGCAGGGCGCCCGTCCTGCCCACGACGACGCCCGGCCTGCCCGATCAGGCCGTGGTGGACATCATCCCGAGCGACACCTCCCTGACCCTCTCGGTCGGACGCCAGTCCATGGACCTCGGCCTCGGGCCGGACCTGCTCGCCGGGATTCTGCCGGACACGGCGAGCCTGGACGGCCTGCGCCTGCGCTCGCGCGCCTTCGGGCCGCTCACCATAAGCGGCCTGGCCGCGCGCATGGACGACGTGACGAACAGCGGGCTGCACCCGGAGACCGAGGCCCTGCTCTACGGCGGCGAGGCGAGGCTCGCCCCGCCCGACGTGCCCGCCACGCTCTCCTTCCTGTGGTACCGCCAGCGCCTGGGCGCCGACGCCGCGGGCAAGCTGCAGGCCCCGGGCGGCAGCGCCTCCAGCGGCATAGCGGCCAACACCTACGGCCTGTCCACGCGCCTGGCCCTGGACCGCGACGTGACCCTGGCCTCCAGCGCCCTGCTGCAGCGCGGCCGCGCGGACGACGAGGCCCTGTCGGCCTACGCCTTCGCCGCGGGCGTCGCCGTCACTCCGCCCCTCCCCCTCGTGGATTCCATGGAACTCGGCTTCGCCACCTTTTCGGGCGGGGACGACGACGGCGGCGAGATCACGGCCTTCCAGCCGCTCCTGGCGGGCGACTCGGCCGTGGGCGCCATGGACGGCTTCCTGGCCGCCTCGAACCTTTCGGTCCTGCGCTCGGCCGTGACCTTCCAGGGTCCCGGCAACCTCACGCTGACCACGGAGTTCATGCAGTACCTGGCGGCCGGCCAGGGCGACGTCTACGCCGCCGACGGCGCTGCCCTCGCCTCCCCGGACGACGGGCTGCTCGGCCGCGAGCTGCGCCTGAGCCTGGCCCTGCCCCTCGAGCAGGACCTCACCCTGGACGGCTCGGCCCGCGTCTTCGCGCCTGCGCCGGACCTGGCGGACGAGGTGGACATGGGCGACGCCCCGGGCGTCAGCCTGATGTTCGGCCTGCACATGAACATGTGAGGAAAAGGCGCGGCCAGGACGGCCGCGCCCGGTTCAAGCGGAGATCGGGACCGAAATCGGGGCGGAAGGGAGAGCGGGCAGGCTCAGCCGAGCCAGCCGCGCGCGGTCACGGCCAGCCAGTCCACCACCAGCGACGGATTGACCTTGGTGTCCAGCGACTGCTTGGCCTGGTCCAGGGCCAGGTCCAGGCGCCTGAGCCCCTCTCGGTCCAGCCGCGCGGCGAGGAGCCGCGCGCCCTCCTCGGCCGGAGCGCCCGCAAGGGCCTGGGCCAGGTCGCGCTGCACGAGCAGCACGAGGCGCTCGGCCACGGCCTTGCCGACCTTGCCTCGCCCCCCGGTCATCGCGAAGAGCCCCTTGCCCGAGGCCAGAAAGCCGTAGAACGCCCGCGCCAGCCCCGCCACGTCGCCCGCATCGCCCTCGCCCAGGTCCGCGGCCAGCTCCGTGCCCGGCGGCGGCCAGGCCAGGGTGGCCGTGAAGCTGCGCGAGACGAGGGTGGGCAGGATGCGCTCGCGCTGCGGCGTGGTGATCACGAAGACGTTGTAGGGTCCGGGCTCCTCGATGGATTTCAGCAGCAGGTTGGCGTGCGGGTCGAGCATGCCGTGCGCCTCGAAGAGCACGATGACCCGGCGTCCGCCCTCGCGCGGCGGCTCGCCCATGACCCGGCGCGCGGCCTTCAGCTCGTCCATGCAGTCGGCCCACGGCCCGGCCCTGAAATCGAAGAAGAAGAGGTCGCGGTGCGCGCGCTGCGCGAGCTGCACGCAGGCCGTGCAGGCGCCGCACGGGCCTTTCCCGCCCGCGCTGCTGCCCACGGCGCCGCCCGCCTCGCAGTTCACGGCCTGGGCCCAGTAGATGGCCATGGCCTCGCGCTCGGCCTCGGTGCCGCCCTCGAGCAGCAGGCTCGCCGGGGGATCGACGCTGAGCCGCGCCAGGCGCGCGGCCACCCGCGATTGGCGTTCGGGGATCGTCTCCATGCGCCGCATGTACACGACCCTGCCGCGGATTGCCAGACGCCGCGATGTCCCGGAACGAGGCGGCCCGCACTGGCTGTAGAGATTTGACCCAAGCCTGTAGAGAAATGACCCAGCGGCGCGTGGAAGGGCGGGTACGCTTTGCCGAGCCCACCCTTTTCTGCTAGAATTGACATATGATGAACCAGCAAGAACTGCGCGAGTGGGAGCGCCGCTGCATCCAGGAGGAACAGCCCTGGTGCCAGGCATCCTGCCCGATCCACGTGGACGCGCGCGCCTTCATGGAGCGCATGGCGGCGGGCGACGCGAGCGGCGCCCGCAAGATCCTGGAACGGACCATGCCCCTGCCGGGAATCCTCGGGCGCATCTGCGACCATCCCTGCGAGGCGCAGTGCAAGCGCAGGGAGGCAGGCGACCCGCTGGCCATCGGCGCGCTCGAACGCACGGCCATGCGGCTCGGCCGCCCCGGCCCCAAGCCGCTGGTCCTGCCCGCCAAGAACAAAAAGGCCGCGGTGGTGGGCCAGGGGCTGGCCGCCATGACCTGCGCCTGGGACCTGCGCCGCAAGGGCTACGCCGTGGTCATCATCGCCCCGGGCGAGCGCCTCGGCGGCCGCCTGCGCGGCCTGCCCGAGGAGCTTCTGCCCCCGGCCGAGCTCGACAGGGAGATCGAACGGCTTCTCGCCATGGGCATCGAGGCGCGCCTGGACCAGCAGGACGTGGCCGGGCTCACGGCCGAAGCCCTGCGCGGCGAGTTCGACGCGGTCTTCGCCGAGGCCCCCTCCCCGCTCTGCCCCGCGCGCCGCGGGGCAGTGGACCCCGTGACCCTGGCGGCATCCTCTTCCGATGACGGAATTTTCTGCGGCGGATGGACAGACGACGCCACGGGCGAGCCCTCGGCCATGGCCGAGGCGGCGGACGGCCGCCGCGCGGCCGCGTCCATGGACCGCTTCATGTCCGGCGCCTCGCTCACGGCCTCGCGCGAGCGCGAGGGGCCCTTCGAGACGCGGCTCTTCACCTCGCTCAAGGGCGTCGAGCCCCTGGCGCGCGTGGCCCCGGCCGACGAGGCCAAGGGCTACGAGGCCGGAGAGGCGAAGGCCGAGGCCGGGCGCTGCCTGAACTGCCAGTGCCTGGAGTGCGTCAAGATATGCGCCTATCTGGAGCGCTACCAGGGCTACCCCAAGAAGTACGCCCGCCTCATCTACAACAACGCGGCCATCGTCCAGGGCGTGCACCAGGCCAACAAGATGGTCAACTCGTGCAGCCTGTGCGGCCTGTGCACCGAGGTCTGCCCGGAGCGCTTCTCCATGGCCGACCTCTGCCGGACGGCCAGGCGCGACATGGTGGAGCGCGGCAAGATGCCGCCCACGGCCCACGAATTCGCCCTGGAGGACATGGCCTTCAGCAACGGCGAGGACTTCGCCCTGGCGCGCGCCGAGCCCGGCCAGGAGACGTGCAGCCACCTCTTCTTCCCCGGCTGCCAGCTCGCGGCCTCGCATCCGCACCACGTGCGCTCGGTCTACGCCTTCCTGCGCGGGCGCCTGTCCGGCGGCGTGGGGCTCATGCTGCGCTGCTGCGGCATCCCGGCCCGCTGGGCCACGCAGGACGAGCTTTTCGCCGACTCCCTGGCCGAGCTTCGCGCCGCCTGGGAGAAGCTCGGCCGCCCGCGCGTGGTGGCGGCCTGCTCCTCGTGCCTGGCCGTGTTCCGCGAGCAGGCCCCGGAGCTTCAGGCCGTCTCCCTGTGGCAGGTCCTCGGGGAGACCGGGCTGCCCGAGGGCGGCGGGACCAGGCCCGACGCCCCCCTGGCCCTGCACGACCCCTGCACCATGCGCCACGTGCCCGGTGTGCGCGAGGCCGTGCGCGCGGTGCTCGCGAAACGGGACATCCCCTACGAGGAGCTCGAGCTTTCCGGGCTCTATACCGAGTGCTGCGGCTACGGCGGCCTCATGGGCGCCGTGGACCCCTCCATGGCGCACGAGGTGGCCAGGCGCCGCACAGAGCTCAGCCCGCGCGACTTCGCCGCGTCCTGCGCCATGTGCCGCGACCGCCTCTCGGCCGAGGGCAAGCGCACCTGGCACGTCCTGGACTTCCTCTTCCCGCCCTCCGAGTCCGGCGAGGAGGCCGATCCCGCCTGGCGGGGGCCGGGCTTCTCCGAGCGCCACGAGCGGCGCGCGCGCCTCAAGGCCGCGCTGCTGCGCGACGTCTGGGGCGAGACGCCCCCCGAAGTCGAGCTGGAACAGGGCCTCAGGCTCGAGATCCCGCCCGAGGTCCAGGAGACCCTGGAGGAGCGCCGCATCCTGCGCGAGGACGTGGCGGCCGCGGTGGCGCGCGCCGAGCGCACGGGCAAGAAGCTCGTGGAGCGCGCGAGCGGCCGCTTCCTGGCCTACTTCCGGCCCCGCCGCGTGACCTACTGGGTCGAGTACGCGCGCGAGGGCGACGCCGTGGTCGTCTCCCGCGCCTGGTGCCACCGCATGGTGGTGCCCGGCTCCATGGACGACGGCGCGGCGGAGGGCAACGGGACGGACGGCGAGAAGAGGGCGAACACGACCAGCACGAGCATGGTCTACCTCCCCAAGTCCGGCGACTGGGCCTGCGCCTGCGGCAAGAGCGGGGAAGGCAGGACCATGGAGCCGCGCACCACGGAGGTCACCTACCTGGGCAGCGCGTTCGCCATCTCGCTTCTCTCCTGCCCGTCCTGCGGCATGGTGCTGGTGCCCGAGGCCCTGGCCGTGGGCAAGATGACCGAGGTGGAGCAGCTGCTGGAGGACAAGTGATGGACGCGGCGGTGCCGCTGTTCGCGCGCCCGGACTTCCAGCAGGCGGCGGGCGATGCCCTGCGGCCCGGCGGCACCGCGCTCACGACGCGGGGGCTGGAGCTGTGCGCGGGCATGGGAGACCTGCCCGCGGGCGCGCGCGTGGCGGACGTGGGCTGCGGCCGGGGAGCGAGCCTGGCCCTGCTGGCCGGGCGCGGGCTCTCGCCCGTGGGCCTCGACCTCTCGCCCGAGCTGCTCGGCCATGCGCGCGAACACGCCTGCGGCCGCACCAGTGGTCAGACGGCTATCCCCCTGCTGCGCGCCTCGGCCCTCTCCCTTCCCCTGGCCGCGCACAGCTGCGCGGCCGTGCTCTGCGAATGCGTCCTCTCGCTCCTTGGCGAGCCGGGCAGGGCGCTCGACGAATTCTCCCGCGTCCTCGCGCCCGGAGGGTTCCTGATCCTCACGGACCTCTACCTGCGCGCCCGGCCCGAGGCCGGAACGCGCCGCGCGGCGGGCTGCGCGGCCGGGGCCGCGCCCCAGGAGGAAATCCTCCAGCGCCTGGGCGCAGCCGGATTTACCGTCCGCCTCTTCGAGGACCACTCCCGCCTCCTGGCCGAGCTTGCGGGCCGCCTGCTCTTCGCCGGGCTCTCCCTGGCGGACCTGGCCCCGTCGCTCGGCACGGGGAGGACGGACGGCCAGTGCGGCTGCGCCGCCGGACGGCCGGGCTATTTCCTGTGCATCGCCGTTTCCCACGCGGCCGCCGCGGCCGGAACCGCGGCCCCCCGCCAGAAGGAGCACGCATGAGCGAGTACATGATGGACATCCTGCCCCTGGCCGGGCGGGGATACTGCTGCAGCCAGATCCTGGGCCTTCTGGCGCTCGGGGCCCAGGGCCGCGAGAACGCCGACCTGATCCGCGCGCTGGGCGGGCTGTGCCACGGCATGGGCCAGTGCGGCGCCACCTGCGGGGTGCTCACGGGCGGGGCCTGCGTCCTCTCCCTCTACCTCGGCAAGGGCGCGGACGACGAGACCGCCTCGGAGCGCGCCGACCTGGCCGTGTCCGAGTTCTACGACTGGTTCGGCGAGCGCACCGCGCAGTACGGCGGCATGACCTGCGCCGACATCCTGGGCGAATGCCCGGAGGGCAAGCCGGACGTGAGCCGCTGCGGCGAGCTCCTGTCCGACGCCTGGGGGCAGCTCCTGGCCATCCTGGCCGAGCAGGGCGTGGACCCCTCGGTGCCGCGCGAAGAATGAGCGCGCGCGAAATGACGGCGGAAACTCCGGGCGGGACGCCGGGCGAAGAAGTCCTTTCCGAGACGCAGAGCCTCTGCCCCGTCTGCCTGCGGCGCCTGCCCGCGCGGCGCGTGCTGCGCGGGGACGCCGTGTTCCTCGAGCGCGACTGCCCGGAGCACGGCCCCTTCAGCGTGCCGGTCTGGCGCGGCGGGCCGGACATGCGCTCCTGGCGCAGGCCCAAGAAGCCCTCCGCGCCGCTCAGGCCCGGCCCGGCAAGCGACGCCGGATGCCCCTACGACTGCGGCCTCTGCCCCGACCACGGCCAGCACACCTGCACCGCGGTGCTGGAGATCACGCAGCGCTGCAACCTGGGCTGCCCCATCTGCTTCGCGTCCTCGGAAACGGCCGACACGCCCGATCCGGACCTCGCCTTTCTGGCCGAGCGCCTGGTGCGGCTGCGCCGCGAGGCCGGGCAGTGCAACCTGCAGCTTTCCGGCGGCGAGCCCACGGTGCGCGAGGACCTGCCGGGGATCGTGAGCGCGGCGCGCGAGGCGGGCTTCTCCTTCGTGCAGCTGAACACAAACGGCCTGCGCCTGGCCCGCGAGGCAGGCTATGCCCGGCGCCTGGCCGAGGCCGGGCTGGTCTCGGTCTTCCTGCAGTTCGACGGCTCTGACGCGGCCTGCGCGGCCCTGCGCGGCCGCCCGCTGCTGGCCGAGAAGCTGGCCGCGATCGACGCCTGCGCCGCGGCCGGGCTCGGCGTGGTCCTGGTGCCCACCCTGGCGCGCGGGGTGAACGACCGCGAGCTCGGGACCATCCTGCGCCTGGCCCTGTCCCGCGCCCCGACCGTGCGCGGCGTGCATTTCCAGCCCGCGGCCTCCTTCGGCCGCTACCCGTGGGATACGGGGACGGCGGGGGCCGGAGGGCTGACCCTGCCCGAGGTCCTGGCCGGGCTCGCGGCCCAGACCGAGGTGCCGCTCGCGGCCGAGGACTTCCACCCGCCCTGCTGCGAGCACGAGCTGTGCTCCTTTTCCGCCACCTTCCTGCGCGGCCCGGACGGCCGCCTCGCCCTCCTGCCCGAGGGGGGCGGGTCGAGCTGCTGCTCCCCGCGCGAGGGGGAGATTTTCGGCGCCGCGCCCGAAGCGGCCGAGGGCGCGCGCAAGTCCAAGTCCTTCACGGCCCGGCAGTGGGCCGCGCCCGCGCCCGCAAGGCCGCTCACGGAGCTTTCCGACGACTTCGACCGCTTCCTGGCCGCGGCCGGGAGCGAGAACCGCTTCACCATCTCCTGCATGGCCTTCCAGGACGCCTGGAGCCTGGACCTGGAGCGGGTGCGCGGCTGCTGCATCCACGTGGCCGGGCCGGAAAGCGGGCTCATCCCCTTCTGCCTCTACAACCTGACCGCGGCCGACGGCCGCACCCTGTACCGGGGCCGAGCCGGTCGAGGCCGGACTGGTCGGGACGGGATCGGGCGGGGCGGAATCGGGCGGGGCGCGGCGCGATGACCTTCTTCCCGAGCCTGGACGCCTGGGTGGCGGAGCGAAGCGGCGTCTCCGGGCCGAACGGCGCGCCCGATCCCGCGGCCCTGGCCGCCTGGCAGCTGGCCGCGCTGCGCGCCACCCTGGCCTGGGCGCGGGAGAAGAGCCCGTTCTACCGCAACCACCTCGCCTCTCTGCCCCCGAACTTTCCCAGGACCCCCGAGGAAGTGGCGCAGATCCCCTTCACCACGCCGGACGACCTGCGCGAGGCGGGCGAGCACATGCTCTGCGTCCCGCAGGGCGCGGTGGCGCGCGTGGTGACCATCAGCACCTCCGGCACCACGGGCGGCCCCAAGCGCATCTTCCTCACGGACGAGGACGTGGCGGCCACGCTCGACTTCTTCAGCCAGGGCATGACCATGCTGGCGCGCCCGGGCGACGCGGTGCTCGTCCTCCTGCCCGGCCGCACGCCGGACGGCGCGAGCGACCTGCTGGCCCGGGCCACGGCCCGCATGGGCGCGCGCCCCCTGTTCGCGCCCGAGGGCTGCTCCCCGGCCGAGACCGCGCGGCTCCTGATCGACGCGGGCATCTCCTGCGTCGCCGCCCTGCCCCGGCAGGCGGCGGCCCTCATGGCCGATCCCTCGGCCCGCCAGGCCGGAAAGGGCCGGGTGCGGACCATGCTCCTCTCGGGCGAGCCCGTGGCGGACGAGCTGCGCGCGGCCGTGGCCGACGCCTGGGGCGCGGAGATCTTCGCCCACTACGGACAGACCGAGACGGGCTTCGGCGGAGGGGTGGAATGCTTGGCGCATCAGGGGTATCATCTGCGCGAAGCGGACCTTTTCTTCGAGATAGTGGACCCGGAAAGCGGCCTACCCCTGGGACAAAACGCCTTGGGCGAGGTCGTGGTGAGCACGCTGCTGCGCCGCGGCATGCCGCTCATCCGCTTCCGCACCGGGGACGCGGCGCGCATGCTCGCCGGGCCGTGCGCCTGCGGCAGCCCGCTTCGCCGACTCGGCGCGGTACAGGGGCGCATCGTGCGCGACGCCGCCGGGACGCGCATCATTCAGCCTGAAAAAGGAGCCGGACGACGTGGACGACCTTCTTTCGACCCTTGACGAGTGGCTGGCCGCGGGCGAGACCGTGGTCGCCGCGACCATAGCCACCAACGAGGGCTCCACGCCGCGCACCGCGGGCAGCAAGATGCTCGTGCGCACGGGCGGCCGCATCGCGGGAACCGTGGGCGGCGGGCTGGTGGAGGCCCAGGTCATCGAGGCCGCGCAGCGCGTCATGGACGAGGGCGGCGCGCGCCTCCTCGACTTCGACCTCACGGGCGAGATGGCCGCGGGCGCGGACATGATCTGCGGCGGCAAGCTGCGCGTCTTCCTGGAGCGCATCGAGCCGGGCGTCGGCGCCGGGCTCTTCGCGGAGCTGGCCGGACGGCTGCGCACGGGCGAGCGCTGCCTGCTCCTGACGCCGCTCTCCGGCGGGGAGCGCAGCCTGCTCGGCACGCGCGGCCCGGACGCGGGCGCCGCCCTGCCGCCCGAGATCGCCGAGGCCGCGCGCGCGGCGGGCGCCTCCATCCAGGCGCCCGTGCTCTTCGAGGCCTACGGGCGGCAGTGGTTCCTGGAGCCCTGGAGCTTCCCCGATCCGCTGTTCATCGCCGGGGCGGGCCACGTCTCCCGGCCCACGGCCGCAGTGGCCGTGATGGTGGGCTTTCGCGTCACGGTGCTGGACGACCGGCCCGACTTCGCGAGCCGCGAGCGCTTCCCCACGGCCCACGAGATCCTCGTGCCCGGGGACATGGCCCGCTGCCTGGACGGCGTCGAAATCGGCCCCGAGGCCTCGGTGGTCATCGTCACCCGCGGCCACGTGCACGACGCCTCGGTCCTGGCCCAGGCCCTGCGCACGAAGGCCGGATACATCGGCATGATCGGCAGCCGCAGGAAGCGCGACGCGGTCTACGACCGGCTGCGCGGCCAGGGCTTCACGGACGCGGACTTCGCGCGCGTGCACTGCCCGGTGGGCCTTTCCATCGACGCCGAGACCCCGGAGGAGATCGCCGTGAGCATCGCCGCCGAGCTGATACAGGAGCGGGCTCGGCGGAGAGGGCTGTGAGCCCCCGCTTCCACGCCGTGATCCTGGCGGCGGGGCTGTCCTCGCGCATGGGCGGCTTCAAGCCGCTCCTGCCGCTGGGCGGCGAGACGCTGCTCTCGCGCGCGGCCGGGCTGTTCCGGGAGGCGGGCGTCACGGAGATCACCGCCGTCGCGGGCCACCGCGCGGACGAGACCCTGGCCGAGGCCGGGCGCCTGGGCCTTGCCGGGATCGTGAACCCGGACTTCGCCGAAGGCATGTTCACCTCGGCCCGCGCGGGCCTCGCGGCCGTGCCGGACGGCGTGGACGCCGTCTTCGTGCTGCCCGTGGACATCCCCCTCGTGCGGCCCGCCACGGTGCGCCGCCTCATGGAGCGCTTCGCGGGCGCGGACAGGACGCGCGCCCTGACACCGAGCTTCGGCAGCGGCGCCGAGCCGGGCCACCCGCCGCTCATCCCGGCAGGGCTCGTGCCGGACATTCTCGCCTGGCAGGGCGCAGGCGGGCTTCGCGGCGCGCTCGAGGGCCTGGCCGCGAAAAGCGGCAGACCTCCGGCCGAGGCGCTGGAACTCGTGCCCGTGGCCGACCGCAACATCCTCTTCGACCTCGACCACCCGGACGACTACCAGGAGGCCATACGCCGCTGGCAGCGGCGCGGCGTGCCCACGCCCGAGGAGGCCGAGGCACTGCTGGACCTGCAGGAGGTGCCCGCCAAGGGCCGGGCGCACGCCCGGGCCGTGGCCGAGGCGGCCCTGGCGTGCGCCCGGGCGCTCGAGGCAGCGGCGGCGCGTCCGGACGATGCAAAAGAAGTTGCGGGAGACGCGGCCCTCGCCGACCTGCCGCCGGACAGCGGCCTGGACCACGAGCTGATCCTCGTCTCGGGCCTGCTGCACGACATCGCCAAGGGCCAGCCGCGGCACGAGCGCGCGGGCGGCCGCCTGCTGGACGACATGGGATTCTTCTCCGCCGCGCGCATCGTGGGCGCGCACCGCGACATCGCGCCCGAGGACGCGCCGCGCATCACCGAGCGCGAGCTGGTCTACTTCGCGGACAAGCTGGTGCGCTGCGACCGCTTCGTGGGCGTCGCGAGGCGCTTCCAGGAAAAGCTCGACCTGTTCGCGGGCGACGCGGAGGCCACCGCTGCCATCAGCCGCCGCCGCGCCAACGCCCTGGACATGCAGCGCCGCATCGAGGCGGCCGCGGGGCGCGACGTGGCCTCGATCCTCGCCGAGGTCATGGACGTCTCGGAGGCCGGGCCGTGCGCCTGACCGTCCATCTCCTGCGCCACGGCCAGACCGAGGTGCAGCGCCCCTGGCGCTTCCTGGGCCAGCGCGACGTGCCGCTCACGGAAAAGGGGCTGGCCCAGGCCGCTGCCTGGCGCGAGCCGCTCACCCGCGTCCCCTTCGCCCGCGTCTACTGCTCGGACCTCCTGCGCTGCCGCCAGACAGCGGAGGCGGCGCTCGACGGCCGCGCCGTCGAGGTGACCTACCTCCCCGGCCTGCGCGAAATAGACCTCGGCGCGTGGGACGGGCTGACCGCGGACGAGGTGCGGGAACGCTTTCCCGGCGAGTTCGACATGCGCGGCGCGGACATGGCCACGCACCGCCCCGAGGGCGGCGAGAGCTTCGCGGACCTCATGGAGCGCGCCACGGCAGCGCTCTCCTCCATTCTCGCGGAGCTGGAGGCGCGGCCGGGAAAGGAGCGCCACGCCCTGGTGATCTGCCACGCGGGCGTCATCCGCACGCTTCTCTGCCACGCCCTGGGCATGCCCGTGGACAACCTCTTCCGCCTGGACCTGGGCTACTGCCGCCGCTGCGTCCTGCAGTGGCGCGGCGACGGCCCGCACCTCCTGGCCTTCAACCAGGACGCGGCCGCCGCGCTCTGTGCTGCCGCCGACGAGCTGGACTGATCTCCCTCTCCCCGCGTCCCGGCCAAAGGCGCGAAAAAAGCCGGGAGAGGCATGACGCCTCCCCCGGCGGGAAGTTGTGCGGTGAGCGGGCGGTGAAGAGGTGGCTCAGCCGCCCACGATCTCGATGCGCTTGGGCTTCTCCTTCTCCCGCTTGGGCATGAAGATCTCGAGCACGCCGTTCACCAGATTGGCGGTGATGCGCTCGCGGTCCACGATGTCCGCCAGGGTGAAGGTGCGGCTGTACTCGCCGCCGCCGAACTCCACGGCCAGGTGCTTCTTCTTCTCGTCCGGCGGGTAGTCCACGCTGCCCGAGACGACGAGCTCGTTCTCGCGCAGGTCGAGGACCAGGGCTTCCTTGCTCACGCCCGGCAGGTCCATGAAGATGTGGAACCCGTCCTCCTTCTCGAGGATGTCGGTGGCCGGGCGCACGACGGGCAGCTTGCGTTCTCTTGCGTTGCTCATGGCTGCCTCCTTACGCGCCTTCGATGCTTATCTTGCGCGGCTTGACGCCTTCGGACTTGGGCAGGGTCACGGTCAGCACGCCGTTGACCAGGGTCGCCTTGATCTTCTCGCGGTCCACGGGCACGCCCAGGGTCACGATGCGCTGGAACGCGCCGGTCGGCCGCTCCTGGCGATAGTACTTGCCCTGCTCCACCTTGCGCTCGCCCTTGATGATCAGGCTCTTGTTGGTCAGGGAGAGGTCGAGTTCGGACATGTCCACGCCGGGAATCTCGGCCGCGACGATGATCGCTTCCTCGTCCTCGCAGATGTTGAGGGGCGGATAGGCCATGCCGCGGGACACGGGACCGTAGGGGCGCATGAATTCGGCCATGAGCCGGTCCATCTGCCGCGGCAGGTCGTAGAAGGAACTGAAGTCGATGACCATATGCGGAAGCCTCCTGTGGGTGTGGGACTATCGTGACACAGTAATAAAATTCCGTGCCGGATTGTCAACAGGAGACGATGCGTCCGAACCGCTTCATCCGCAGGCGGCGGGGTGGGCGCGGAGATTCTTCCCCCAAAGGCGGGACGCGGGGCGCCGGGCGGCGGGCGCCGGACCATGCGCGGCGCCCGCTTCGCCGGGACCGGTCGCGCGCGGCGGCTACTTCTTGGCCGAGGGACGCTTCGCGGGCCAGTCGGCCAGGGGGATGGCCTCCTCCACGAGCATCACCGGGATCTCGTCCACCACGGGATAGGCCACATTGCAGGCCTTGCAGATCAGGCCGTCCTGCTCCGGGGTCAGCTCGATGTCTCCCTTGCACTTGGGGCACACGAGGATGCTCAGGAGTTCGGTATTCAGGCTCATTTGACGCTCCTTTGAAATTGCGCGCACGCCTGCGCGGTGTGAGGCGCACCCTAGCCTGTCGGCCCGCTCGCTTCAAGGCCCGGCTTGCCGCCCGGGACTCCCTTGGCTATGTTCCGTGCATGAACGAAGAAAATCCCCCGCGCCCGGCGCGCTCCGCCGGGCAGGAGCCCGACGGTCGGCCCGACTCTCACCCCGGCAATCGGCCCGACACACGGCCCGACACACGGCCCGTGGACCTGCACACCCACTCCACGGCCTCGGACGGCACCTGCGCGCCCGCCGAGGTGGTGCGCCTGGCGCACGAGGCGGGGCTCGCGGCCGTGGCCCTGACCGACCACGACACCGTGGACGGGCTCGCCGAGGCCGGGGCCGAGGCCGCGCGCATCGGCATCGAGTTCGTGCGCGGCTGCGAGCTGGCCGCCAAGAGCACGCCCCGCACGGTGGACATCCTGGGGCTGTGGCTGCCCGAGGAGCCGGAAAGGCTCACCGGAGCCCTGGCCTGGCTCATCGAGATGCGCGAGGAGCGCAACCGCGAGATCATCCGCACGCTCGCGAAACTCGGCGTGCCCGTGAGCTACGAGGACCTGCTGGCCGAGGCCGGGGGCACCATCGGGCGGCCGCACATCGCGAAACTCTTAGTGCGCACGGGCTTCGCCTCCTCGGTGCAGGACGCCTTCGACGTCTTCCTCAAGCGCGGCGGCAAGGCCCACGTGCCCAAGACCGCGCTTTCCGACGAGGAGGCCGTGGAGCTCCTGAAATCCGAGGGCGCGACCGTCATCCTGGCCCACCCCGGCATCTACAACCTGTCCATCGGGGAGATCGAGCCGCTGGTGAAGCGGCTCAAGGGGCACGGGCTGGACGGCATCGAGGCCCGCTACACCGAGCACGCGGCCAACAAGACGCGCGAGTACCTCTGCCTGGCCGAGCGCCTGGACCTCGTGGTCTCGGGCGGCTCGGACTTCCACGGCTCCATCAAGCCCGGCATCCGCATCGGCGTGGGCAAGGGCAACCTGACCGTGCCGCACGCCGTGCTCGACGCCCTGAAGGAACACCGCGCCCGCCAGGGGCTGCCGGTTTAGCCGTCTCGGACGCCGCGCTTCAGAAACCCGCCTCTTCGGACGGCGCCTCTTCGGGGGCATTCTCGAAGGCGTCGTCGAGCAGCAGCGCGCGCAGCCCCCAGGGGGCCGAGGCGATCTCCCGCTCGCCGTAGGCCGTGGCCTGGGCCCGGATGACGCCCGAAGGCCCCCGGGCGAAGCGGTCCGCCAGGACATCCACCAGCAGCGCGCCCGTGGGCGTGATGATCTCCTCGTCCACTTCCGTGGGATAGACCGGCTTTCCGGCGAGCAGCTCCAGGACCGCGGGCGCGGGCAGGGGGAGCAGGCCGTGGGCGCAGCGGACCGTGCCCGTGAACCAGGGCAGGGGCGCGCACACGACCTCGTCGATGCCGAGCTCGTCCACGGCCCAGCAGGCCCCGGCCACGTCGACGAGCGTGTCCACGGCCCCGACCTCGTGGAAGTGCACCTCATGGACGGAGCAGCCGTGCACGCGGGCCTCCACCTCGGCCAGGCGGCGGAATGCCGCCTCGGCGCGGGCCGCGGCGCGCGGCGGGAGGCCGAGGCGCGCGGCGAGGCCGAGCAGGTCTTCGAGGTGGCGCAGGGGCTCGGCCCCGCGGCACTCGATGGACAGGCCGTGCCCGGCCACCGCGCCGCGCATGCGCGGCACCAGGGCCAGCCCGGCCGCTATGCCCGCCCGCGCGAGCATGGCCTGGAAGCGGGAGAGGTCGGCGCCGAGCGCGGCCAGGGCGGCGAGCAGCATGTCGCCCGCGATGCCGCCGCGAGGATCGAGAAAAAGGCGGGTTTGCACCTTTCTTTGCCGCATCGCCCCTCCAGGCCGGTTGAAAAAGCCCCCTGGCTGTGCCATAGGTCGAGACAGCGCAACCCTTTACCCGACAGTTGGAACCGCTACAAGGAGCCGTCCCCAATGCGCGTTAAAAGCTGGATGACCAAGGACGTCATCACCGTGAGCCCGGAAGAGTCCATGATGAAGGCCTCCAAGCTCATGAAGGACCATGACGTCAGGCGGCTGCCCGTCGTGGACGACAAGGGCCTGCTGCTCGGCATCGTCTCGGACCGTGACATCAAGGAAGCCTCGCCCTCCAAGGCCACGACCCTGGACGTGCACGAGCTGTACTACCTGCTCTCCGAGATCAAGGTCAAAGACATCATGACCAAGCCCGCCATCGCCCTCCACGTGGAAGACACGGTGGAGAAGGCCACGGTGATCATGAACGACCGCCGCGTGGGCGGCCTGCCCGTGGTGGACGACGCGAACAAGGTGGTGGGCATCATCACCGAGTCCGACATCTTCCGCGTCTACATCGACATCACCCGCGTGCGCGACGGCGGCGTCCAGATGGGCTTCAAGCTGCCCCGCACCCCGGGCGCGCTGAAGCCCATCATGCAGGAGATCACCGACCACGGCGCGAACCTGCTCTCCATCTTCACCGTCTACCCGCAGGGCGTGCCGCACAGAAACGTCTACATCCGCATCGCGGAGATGGAGAAGTCCGAGCTCAACAAGCTGCGCGAGAGCCTGGGCTCCAAGTACGAGCTGCTCTTCTGGCTGCGCGACAACGTCAATCCCGTCGTCCCGTAAAGGGCGCACGACGCGAGCTTCGAGCGGAGGGCCTTCGGGCCCTCCGTTTTTTTTGCCCTTCCGGCCGTGACCTTCCTCCCCCCGCCCGCGTATATGTCCATGAAATGAATCCGCCGGAACAGGACAGGGAAGACTCCGAGGCGGCTCTGCGCGTCCTGCGAGGGGAGCGCGAGGCCTTCGGCGCGCTCGTGGCCCGCTACCAGGGGCCGGTCTACCGGCTCATGCTGCGCTTCACGCGCGACGCGGAGACGGCCGCGGAGCTTTCCCAGGAGACCTTCCTCAGGGCCTTCCAGCGCCTCGCGCTCTTCGACCCGAAGCGCCGCTTCTTCCCCTGGCTCTACGCCCTGGCCCTGAACCTGGCGCGCGACCACGCGCGGCGCTCGCCCGGCCGCTTCGTTCCCCTCGCGCCCGACGCGGACGTCGAGCTGCAGGCGGCCGGGGACTGCGATCCCGCCCGGGCCGTGGACGCGACGCGGATCAAGGCCGCCCTGCGCGACCTGCCCGAGGGCTACAGGGAGGCGCTGGCCCTGCGCTACCTCGAGGACTTCTCCCTGCAGGAGGTCGCCCAGGCCATGGACCTTACCCTGTCCGGGGCCAAGATGCGGGTGCATCGCGGCCTGGCAATGCTTCGCAAACGTTTCGGGGAGGAGGAGCCATGATGCCCAAGCCCCATGACGAACACGCGGCCCCCGGCTGCACCGCCGGTTCCGAAGACTTCGAGGACCTCGAAGGGATGCTGCGCGGCCTGCCGCGCGAGGAGCCCGGAGCGGACTTCGCCGCCAAGGTGATGGAGCGCGTGGCCGCGCTGCCCGCGCACAAGGCCCCCGCATCGCCCGCATCGACCGACGCGCGGGGCGCGCGCCTGCGCCGCGAAGGCCCCCTCGTGCGGGCTGCGCGCTGGCTGTGCCGTCCGCGCACCTTCAGCCTGAGCCCGCTGCAGGCGGCCGCGGCCGCGCTCTGCCTGGTGCTGGCCGCGGGCCTCGCCCTGCGACACGGGACAGGCCCCACGACCGCCCTTAAGCAGGGGCTCGTGCCCGTGCACTTCGTGTTGGCCGCGCCCGGCGCGCAGAGCGTGGCCGTGATCGGCGACTTCAACGGCTGGAACGGCCGGGGCTGGGAGATGCGCCGCGACAAGGCCGGGATGTGGGTGCTCAGCGCCTCGCTGGCCCCGGGCAGCCACGAGTACGTCTTCCAGATCGACGGCCGGGCCACGCGGCCCGATCCCGCGGCCTCCTTCAGCAAGGACGACGGCTTCGGGGGCGTGAACTCCGTGCTCCTCGTGCGAGGCGGAAATGGCAAGGCGATCTAGCCTGCTCGTCGCCGCGGCGCTTCTTGCCGCGCTCTGCCTGCAGCCTCCGGCCGCGCGCGCGCAAGGCCTCGACGCCGCTGCCGGGCAGGCCGCGGAGGCCGGGGTGCCCGCCTCGGCCGTGGCCCGCGTGCGCGGCGCGGTGGAGGCGGGCGCGCTGGGCCGCGAGGACGGCGCCGCCGTGCTCGCCGAGCTCGCGCGGGCCTCGGGCGAGGGGCTGCCCGTCGCCCCGTTCGCCGCCAAGGTCGAGGAAGGGCTGGCCAAGGGCGTTTCCGGCCCGGCCATCGTGCGCGCCCTCGACGCCAAGCTCGCGGACTACGCCTTCGCCCGGCAGGCCCTGGCGGCCAACGGCCGCTCCCCGGACGCCGAGGCCGTGGCCGCGGCGGGCGAGAGCCTGCGCCAGGGGCTCTCGCGCGACGAGCTGTCCGCCCTGGCCGCCGTGCCGGGGAACGCGGACGCGGCCATGGTCGCCCGCGCCGCGCACATCAAGGCGCTGCTGGACGAGATAGGCTTCTCCCGCGAGGCCTCCGCCGGGCTGCTGGGGGAGGGCCTCGCCAGGGCCAGCCTCGCGCCGTCCTGGCTTTATCTTTCCAAGGTCGTGCTCAAGGCGCGCGAGAAGGGCGTCTCGGACGCCCGCCTGGCCCAGGCCGCGCGCGACGCGCTGTCCGGCACGGGCAGCTTCAACGAATTCATGCAGGACATCGGCTTCACCACCCGCAACCTGCGCGGCGCTCCCGGCGAGAGCGGAACGCGCGACTGAGCCGTTGTGACCATTTCCCCAGCCGTGCGTATATCGGAGAAGAATCCATGAAACATACAGGCCGAAAGATGCAGACCGCCCTTCCCCTCATAGCCGTGCTCCTGCCCGTGCTCCTCCTCGCGGGCTGCGCCACGCTCCAGGGGCAGTACTACCTGAACTCCCGGCAGTACGACGAGGGCGCCAGGATTTTCGGCAAGAAGCTCGCCGAGTCGCCCGACGATCCGCAGGCCAACTACTACATGGCCCGCTTTGAGCTCGCCTCCGAGCACCCGGCCAAGGCCCTGCCCTTCATCAAGAAGGCCGTGGCCCTGGACCCGAAGAACGCGGACTACCGCTTCTGGGAGGGCGTGACCTGGTGGGCCCTGATGGAGCCCGACAAGGAGCGCGCGGCCTACGAGCAGGCCCTGGCCATCGACCCGCGCCACGAGGGCGCGAACCTCTACCTGGGCCACAACTCCCTGGACCGGGGCGACAACGCCAAGGCGCTGGAATACTACGACAAGGTTCTCGACTTCGATCCGCACGAGCCCCAGGCCATGTTCAACAAGGCGGTCGCCCTCGAGCGGCTGCACCGCACCAGGGAGATGCGCGCCGACCTGCTGGCCTACCTGGAGCTCTATCCCGACGGCGCGCAGGCCCGGCAGGGAGCCGAGATGCTCAACGAGGCAGGCGACTTCTCCTGGCGCAACCACGCCGTCGGCCGCCGCACGGTGACCCTGCAGGCCATCGACTTCAGCCCCAAGAAAGCCATCCTCACCGAGGACGCCCAGGAATCCCTGGATGTGATCGGATCCATCATGTCCGACAAGAAGGACCTGGAACTCGACGTCGTCGCCTACGTCAAGGGCGACGACGCTCTGGCCCGCGAGCGGGCGCTCAGCGTGAGGAACTACATAACCCGGATGTACCCGGGGGTTTCCCCCGACCGGCTCGCCCTGAGCTGGTTCGGCGCGGCCGAGACAGTGCACGTGAACGGCGCGCGCCACGACCTTCCCCAATCAGTGAACCTCTTCACCAGGGTCGCCAAGTGACCGGCGAAGAGTACAGGAGAACGACCATGCGTACCCCAATGCGCATCCTCATAGCCGCCGCGTGCCTCGCCTCCCTGCTGAGCCTGCCCCTGCTCGTCCGCGCCCAGGACACGACCACGGGCACGACGACCGGCACGACAGACGGCAGCACGACCGGCGACAGCGGCTCCACCACCGGAACCACGGCCGGGACCACTCCCGGCGACGACACCGGCACGCAGACCTCCTCCTTCAGCAACGCCGCCCAGGCGCAGCATGCCGAGAACCTGGCCGAGTCCTACGCCGCGGCCACCGATCCCGCCGTGGCGGCGGCGGCGCAGAACGTGGAGAGCGCGCAGCAGGCGCTCGACGCGGCCATCGCCGGCCAGGACCAGGCGGCCATCGACGCCGCCCGGGCGGAGCTCGACACGGCCAGGTCCGCCTATGCCTCGACCCTCTCCGAGGCCACGGGCGTCGCCGTGGCGGACATCTCCTCCATGCGCGCCGCGGGCATGGGCTGGGGCCAGATAGCGCACGAGCTCGGCGTGCAGCCGGGCGTGCTCGGCCTGGGCAGGAGAAACCGCGCGCAGACCCAGGAACAGACGCAGGATCAACTGCGGGATCAGACGCAGACCCGGACGCAGGCAAAGACCAGGACGCAGACCCAGGCGAAGAGCCGCAACCGCGCCATGGACGCCTACTCCTCCACGGCACGCAACACCAAGACGGGACGGTCCGACATTCCCGGGGCCATGACCGACAGCGACACCCTGACCAACGGCAAGGCCATCGGCCTCGCCCGCGCCTCGTCCAAGTCGGCCGGGGGCTCTTCCTCCTCCAATGCCGGAGGCAACGGGAAGGGCAATTCCGGCGGCAGCCACGGCAACGCCGGCGGCAACGGCAAGGGCAACGGCAACAGCGGCGGCGGCAACGGCAATGCCGGCGGCAACGGCAACGGTAATGGCAACGGCAATGGAGGCGGCAGGAACTGATCCCCCCCTCGACATCCTGCCGCCTTCTTCCCCCCTGGGCGCGGAGCCACCCCCCCGGCTCCGCGCCCTTTCCCGTTCCCCCTGTGCCGCGGTCGTTTCGCGCCTGGAATTGACGAAAACATGCGCAAGCATATAAAAATTCTTGCTTTTACCAGCTGCAGTGATAGGCAGTGACAAAAGCCGGTTCAGAGCCCGGCTCCGAAGGAAACGCACCAGAGCACGCATGCACACGCACGGAACGCACATCGAGCAGATTCTCCGCACCATCGAAGGCCTGAACCACCTGAGCGACATGGACGCCATCCTCGACGCGATCCTGCGCGAGGCCCGCGCCCTGACGGACGCGGACGCCGGGACAATCTTCCTGGCCGAGGACGGGCGACTGACCTTCGCCTACCTGCACAACGACACCCTTTTCGGCCACGGCAGGAACACGGGCGTGAGTCCGGAGACCTACCGCAGCGACACCCTGCCCATCGACAACCAGTCGGTGGTCGGCTACGCGGCGCTCTCCGGCACGCCGCTCGTCCACGACGACGTCTACGCCCTGGACCCGGGCCTGCCCTACCGCTTCAACTCGAGCTTCGACGAGAAGAGCGGCTACCGCACCCGCTCCACCCTGACGCTGCCGCTGCGCACCTTCGGGAACAAGCTCGTGGGCGTCATGCAGCTCATCAACGCCAGGGGAGAGAACGGCCAGGCCGTCCCCTTCACCGCGGAGCACCGCGCCCTCGTGCCCATCTTCGCCCAGCACGCTGCCGGGGTCGTGGAGCGCGGCCGCACCACGCGCGAGCTCATCCTGCGCATGACGCGCATGGCCGAGCTGCGCGACCCGGCGGAGACCGGGGCGCACGTGCAGCGCGTCGGCGCGGTCTCGGCCGAGCTCTACCACCAGTGGGCCCTGGACCACGGCGTGCCGCTCGAGGAGATCCGCCGCTACAAGGACAAGCTGCGCATCGCGGCCATGCTGCACGACGTGGGCAAGGTCGGCATCCCGGACATCATCCTGCGCAAGCCCGCGCGCCTCTCGGACGACGAGTACGGCCTCATGAAGCGCCACACCGTGTACGGCGCGCGCATCTTCGCCGACGACCACAGCGAGCTCGACGCGCTGTGCCGCGAGGTTGCCCTGCGCCACCACGAGCGCTGGTCCGGCGGAGGCTACCCCGGCAGGCTCGACGACATCTTCGCGGACGAATACACGGGCCTTCCCATGCGCGGCGAGGCCATCCCCCTGGCCGCGCGCATCACCGCCCTGGCGGACGTCTACGACGCCCTGGTCAGCCCGCGCTGCTACAAGGACCCCTGGCCCGAAGAGCGCGTCTTCGAGCACATCCGGGCCGAGTCCGGCCGCCACTTCGATCCCGGGGTGGTGGACGCCTTCTTCGAGGTCTACCCGGTCATCCGGGCCATCCACACGCGCTTCCGCGACGCGGAGTAGCTTCCGGGGCGCTCGACCCCCGATGCGGGGGCCTGACGCGGGCCGGACGATATCCCGGGGCACATATGTTGCATCCTTCTGACCGGCACAGGCCAGGAGGAAAAACATGCCCCCCAGCATCTCCCCATACGCTGACACTTTCGGCGCGGCCTTCGCGACCGGCTCCCTCGGGATCTCGGCCGCCGGGAACCGCGGACGCACTCAGACCACGGCCCTGTTCTCGCTCCCGGACGACGGGACGGACGGCGGGACCGATGTCGGGACAGGCGGCGGAGCGGGCGGCGGCTCCGCCGCTCCCGGCCGGTCCGTTGCCGCGCAGACCGTTTCCGCCCAGACGGCCAGCGGACAGTTCGCCTTCGGCCCCCTGGCCGCGGCGGCGGGTCTTGTGGCGGCTCCCGCATCCCTGTTCCCCTCCGCCTCCTCCGCCTCTTCCGGCGATGCCGCGTCCGGCGATTCCGCCGACTCGGCAGACTCGGACGCGAGCGGCGCGAGCGCGGAGGCCGCCTCGGCGGAGGACGCCGAGCGCCAGGCCAGGGCCGCCTTCCTGCGCCTGTACATCGAGACCTGCGGCGCGCCCGAAGAGAAGAACGCCGAGAACGACGAACCGCCCGACGACGAGGACGAGAAGAAGAAGCTCAAGCGCGCCTCCAAGCTCTCGTCCGTGATCGAGGACCCGGACAACCCGGGCGCGGTCAAGGTGGTGGTCTACCAGAAGGGCCAGGACGGGAAGTACCACGTCAGCCGCGTGCACGAGTGCGACCCGGACGGGGACGGGGACGAGAAGAAGAAGGCCGCCCCGGGCGAGGCCCCGGGAAAATCCCCGGACAAGAACGGCGCGACGAAGGGCGTGTCCGGCACGACGGCCGATAAAACCGGCGCCGACAAAACCCGCAAGGACGAAGCGGTCTAGTGTGACGTCCGCAAAATACGCAAAGCCGTATTCTGCGGCAGATCGCTGCGCCGAAAACGTGGTTTTCTGCTTGCTCACGCCGCCGTCGGCGGCGGAACCGTGCATTCGCCCGGTTCATGTGTCGCGTACGACGACTGCGCAGCATATCGACTCTTTTCATGGACGCGACACTAGCGTTTTCCTCCCCGCCCTTGCCCCGCTGCCCCAGGTGCGCTAATCTGGCGGGAAGACCGGAAATCCTTCTTCCCGACGAACCTTCGGAGGCGCGCCCATGAACCGTTTTGCCCTGCCCTCCCCGGCCCAGGCGAAAGAGGAGCGACCCGGCCCGGCGTTTTCGCCCGCGCTCCTGCTCCTTTTTTTCGGCCTTTTCTGCCTCGGCCTGCTCGGCCTGCCCCAAGCGGCCCGCGCGGCCTGCCACAGCGTGGTGCCCGAGCATCTGACCGGGGACGTGGACGGCCTGCACATGGACGTCCTCGTGCCGCACACCGGCGTGAAGCAGGTGGACGCGGACCTGCGCGGCGTGGCCGACGACCTCGCCCGGCAGGGGCGAGCCGGGGTGATCCCCGAGGGCGCGCCCTGGCACAAGGAGCTCTTCGGCACCTACGAGTCGTACCGCTGCGGCAACGACATCTGGAGCTTCCTGCAGACCTTCGGGCTGTTTTTGGGCGGCGCGCATCCCATCCCGGTGGTCGACGCCCGGGTCTACGACCTGGCCACCGGCCGCCGCCTGAAGTTCGGCGACGTCTTCAAGGACGACACGGCCTCGGTGCAGACGCTGGCCTCCTACGTCATGGCCGACCTGATCAACCGCCAGGGGCTGGACGAGAACTGGGTCAGCGGCGCGTTCACCGATCCGGCCGCGGCCGTGTCGCATTTCCTGCTGCGCGAAAACGGCCCCATCTTCGTCTTCGCGCCCTACGAGGTGGCCCCCTACGTCTACGGCACCGTGACCGTGAAGCTGCCCTGGGGGGCGCTCAAGGACCTGACCAAGCCCGGCTTCCCGCCGAGCGCCCTGGCCATTGCGCCGAAGAAGATTCCGCCGCAGCCCGTGCCCGGCCTGCCCGGCACCCTCACCTGCCAGGGCGCCTCGGGCCAGTGGAGCCTGACCATAGCGGGCGGGACGGCCCGGCTCAGCGGCTCCGACGGCAGCCAAACCGACTTCGTCGGCCAGGGCGCCTACCTGCCCTACCAGAAGCCGCCCTTCCTCTTCTGGCAGGGCCGCCTGAAGCAGGACGACGGCAGCCTCGGCGCGCCCGTCACCGCGACCGTGACCTTCGCCCCCTGCGGCCTGGGCCTGCCCGGCGCGCAGCCCGGCGGCCAAACCGGGGGCCAAACGGGAGGCCAGCCCAAGGAGGCCGACGCGCGCCTGGTGCTGACCCTGCCGGGCGGCCAGAGCCTCACGGGCTGCTGCTCGCGCGAGTAGGAAAGGCAACGAAACGAAAAAGGGAGCGCGACCCTCGGGCCGCGCTCCCTTTTCTCTTCGCCGCTTCCGGCCGCGCCTAGGGGCGGCAGGTCTGGCGGATGTCCACGCCCTTCAGGATGAAGATCAGGTTCTCGGCGATGTTCGTGGTCTGGTCGCCCACGCGCTCCAGGCAGCGCGCCATGATGATCTTGTGCACGGCGCGCTCCACGGCGCGGCTCTCCTGGATCATGTAGTCCATGTAGTGCTTGAGGATCTTCATGTTCAGGTTGTCGGCGTGCGAGTCCATGTCGCAGACCTGCATGGCGAGGTCCGCGTCCTCGGCGTTGTACGCCTGGATGGCCTTGCGGAACATGGCCTGGACGTGCAGGGCCAGCTCCTCCATGAGCGGGTTATGGGGCAGCGCGGGCCGCTGGTTCAGCAGCACGGCGCGCTCCGCGATGTTCACGGCCTGGTCGCCCACGCGCTCGAGGTTCGCGGCCATGTAGGTGCTGCCGAGCAGGAAGCGCAGGTCGCGCGCCACGGGCTGCTCGCGGGCCAGCACCGTCAGGGTGTCCTCGTCCACCGTGCAATGCAGGCGGTTGATCTCGCTGTCGCCCTCGATGACCGTCTCGGCCAGGTCGGTGTCGCGCTCGAAGGCGGACTTGAGCGCCGCGGCCAGGGCCTTGTCGCACAGCGAGGACATCTCCAGCAGCTTGAGCCTGAGCGAGGAGAGCTCCTTGTCCAGATGCAGTCTTTCCATAAGCATTTATCCCCGCTGTTATCCGAAACGACCCGTGATGTAGTCTTCGGTTTGCTTGTTCTTCGGACGGGTGAACAGCGTCTCGGTCTTGTCGGATTCGATCAGCTTGCCCATGTAGAAGAAGGCCGTCATGTCCGAGACGCGGGCGGCCTGCTGCATGGAGTGGGTAACGATAATGATCGTGTAGCTGTCTTTCAATGCGAAAATGAGCTCCTCGATCTTCTGGGTGGCGATGGGGTCCAGGGCCGAGCAGGGCTCGTCCATGAGCAGGACCTCCGGCTCCACGGCCATGGCCCGGGCGATGCACAGCCGCTGCTGCTGGCCGCCGGACAGGCCGAGCGCCGACTGGTGCAGGCGCTCCTTGACCTCCTCCCAGAGCGCGGCGCTGCGCAGGCTCGTCTCCACCCGCTCGGCGATGAAGTTCTTGTCCTTCACCCCGTTCACGCGAAGCCCGTAGGAGACGTTCTCGAAGACCGACTTGGGGAAGGGGTTGGGCTTCTGGAAGACCATGCCCACGCGGCGGCGAAGCTCCACCACGTCCACCTTCGACTCGTAGATGTCACGGCCGTCCAGCGTGAGCGAGCCCTCCACCCGGGTGCCGGGGATGAGGTCGTTCATGCGGTTCAGGCAGCGCAGGAAGGTGCTCTTGCCGCAGCCGGACGGCCCGATGAGCGAGGTCACCTGGTTGGGCTGGAAACTGAGGTTGATGTCCTCCAGGGCCTTGAACGAGCTGTAGTAGAAGTTCAGGCTCCGGGCTTCCATCTTCATCTGCTGGACCATTGTATCTCCCCTCTCGCGAGGCCCTTGCCGCCTCCCGCATCCGGAAGGCGGCGGACGCCCCGCGTGGCGAACGAAACGGCACGCACGCGGCCGGGCCGCGGCGCGCTCGTCGAAGAAAGCCTGATCACGCCTGTTCTTTGAAACGATAGCCCACGCCGCGCACGGTCTCAACGAGGCCGGAATACGAGCCGAGCTTCTGGCGCAGACGCCTGACGTGCGTGTCCACGGTCCGGGCGTAGCCGTCGAACTCGTAGCCCCAGACCGAATTGAGCAGCTGGTCGCGCGTCTGCACGCGGCCCTGGCTGCGGATCAGCTCCGCCAGGAGCTTGAACTCCGTGGCCGTGAGCTGGACCTCCTCGCCGTCCACCTCGGCCCGGTGGGCGTCCATGTCCACGGCCAGTCCGCCGCGCCGCCAGAGCTGGCGCGAAGGGGCGGAGGGCTGGCTGCGGCGCAGGATGTTCTTCAGCCGCAGCAGGATCTCCCGGGGCGAGAAGGGCTTGACCACGTAGTCCTCGGCGCCGAGCTCGAGTCCCACGATGCGGTCCACTTCCTCGCCGCGCGCCGTGAGCATGACCACCGGCGTCTTGGCGGTTTCGGGGTTCTTCTTCAGCTCCCGGCAGATTTCGAAACCGTCCATGCCCGGCAGCATGAGATCCAGCAGGATGAGGACCGGGCGATGACGACGCGCCTTGCCCAGCGCATCCTCGCCCTCCTCGGCCTCGACCACTGTGTAGCCCGCCGATTCAAGGGTGTAGCGGAGGAGTTGGCGGATGTCCTCGTCGTCCTCGACCACCAGAATGGCGTCCTTGGGCATTGTCTGCTCCATAGGGCTGAGTCAATGCACGCAGGCAATGACGGTTTCACGGAGGGAATGTGGCGGGAATGTTACAACGCCCGGGAACGAACGGCAACCGGACCGTAACGTGGCGCGAGCGCCCCGCCCGGCGCCCATATGCGGCCCGCGCGCGGCCTCGATCGCGCGGCCGGAGCGGGGGACGGAATCGAGTCGGAATCGGGATGAAAGAGAACCGGCGAAAGCTCAGGAGACGGCCTGCGCGGCCAGGAGATCGCGCGCGAGCCGAAGGCCCTGCTCGCCGCCGCCGGCCATGCGCGCCAGCTCCTCCTCCACCTCGGCCTTGGACAGGAGGCGGCAGTGCGTGGTCGTCAGGCCGCCGTCCACCTCCTTCATGATCTGGAAATGCCTGCGCGCCCGCGCGGCCAGCTGCGGCCAGTGCGAGATGACCACCACCTGGCGGCTCCCGGCCAGACGCGCCAGCCGGTCCGCCACCTTGGTCAGGGTCAGCCCGCCCACGCCCGCGTCCACCTCGTCGAAGATCAGCGTGGGCGCGTCCGACTCGGCGCGAAGCCCGGTGAGCGCCAGCAGGAAGCGCGACAGCTCGCCGCCCGAGGCGATGCGGTCCAGCGGCTGCGGCGGCTGGCCCGGGTTGGGCACCCAGAGGATGCGGCCGCGAAGCTCGTGCACGCCCGGGTGCAACTCCTGTGGCGCGAAATCCACCAGCACCCGCACCTGCTCGGCAAAGCCGAGCTCGCGCAGGTCGGTCTCCAGCCGCGCGCAGAGCGCGTCCGCCGCCGCGCCGCGCGCCGCGTCCAGCCTGCCGAGCACGGCCGAAAGCTCGCCCGCAAGCCGCTCCTCGTCGCGCGCGAGCCGCTTCACGTCCAGCTCGCTCGCGTCCAGGAAAGAAAGGTTCTCCTCGATCTCGCGCCCCAGGTGCACGATCTCGTCGATGCCGCGCTTGAGCTTCCTGCGCAGCTGGGAGAGGTCCCACAGCCGCTTCTCCACCGCCTCGAGCTCGGACTCGTCCGCCGCGGCCGGACCGCTGCGCAGCAGGCCCTCGAGGTCGCGCAGGCGCAGCCGGAAATCCTCCACCGACTCGGACTCGGCCGCGAACCCCTCGTCCACCTTGGCGAGAATGCGCAGCTCCCGCGCCAGGCCGTCCAGCGCGGCCAGCGCCCCGCCGTCGCCGTGCAGCATGCCCAGCGCCCGCTCGCAGGCCTCGCCCGCCTCGCTCGCCCCGCGCAGCCGCACGCGCGCCGTGAGCAGCTCGTCCTCCTCGCCCTCGTGCGGGCCCACCTTGGCGATCTCCCGCGACTGGTACTCAAGGAACTCCCGCTTCTCGGCGAGCGAGCGCACCCGCTCCCGGCACTCCGCGAGCCCGCGCGCCGTCTCGCGCACCCCGGCCAGCAGCCGCGCCCGCTCCGCGAACAGCTCGGGCGCGTCCACGAAGGCGTCCAGAAGCTCGGCCTGGTGCGCGGGCGAGAGCAGCCGCGACTGCGCGTGCTGCGAGGTCTGCAGGAAAAGTTTCGGCCTGAGGTCGGCCATGGAATCGAGGCTCGCCAGCGAGTCGTCACGGAACAGACGGCTGCGGCCCGTCTCGGCGGACAGCTCGCGCCGCAGCGTCATCTCCGCGCCGTCCAGCTCGAAGACCGCCTCCACCACCGCCTTGTCCGCGCCCGGACGCACGCTCTGCACGTCCATGCGGCCGCCGGTCACGAAATCGAGCGCCTTGAGGATGAACGACTTGCCCGCGCCCGTCTCGCCGGTCAGCGCGTTGAAGCCCGCGGCGAACTCCAGCTCGGCGTCGGCGATCAGGGCCAGGTTGCGGATGCGCAGGTAGGACAGCATGGCACCCGCCTTATAGCTCCCCTCCCCTCGCGCCACAAGCCCGGTTGCACGTCCGGCAACGGAATGGCCCGATGAATGCCTCCGGCGGGCAGGGAGGGCTCCTCGCCCTCCCTGCACCCTCCCGCGCCAGGAAGGGGCTGCGCGCCCCTTCCTGGACCTTCCCCCGCAAGGGGGTCACCCCCTTGACCCGCCTTCGCGCGCGGGACGGGGCGGCACGAACGAAAGGTCGTCCGGGCGTGGAGGGATGGATGTAAACGGAGCTGTCGTGCGCACGGCCGGACGGGAAGACTGCGACGGAATCGGCCTCTCCCGTCGGAGACGACGGGAGAGGCCGATTCCGCCACGCAGGAAAAAATTCCGAGGCTACTTCATGAGCGCCAGGGCGCGATCCATCTGGATCGGGAACAGGTCAGAGGGGACCTTCTCCCGGCCGAGCTTCTTGCACACCAGGTAGCGCGCGCACTTCGCGAACGTCCCCTTGCAGTAGGTGCGCTTCATCATCTCGGCCGTGCCCGGCTTGTCGGCCATCTTGTCGTTGAAAAAGATGCACTTGGCGATCATCTCGCAGTCGGCCATGCCTCTTTCCTCCCTGCGCGTTGAACGATTTCCATTCCAGACTGATCGAGTAAATTTAATGATTACAGCATATCAGAAACGAACATGAAAACCATGCGCAGAGAGCACGGGCGCGAAAAAATCATTTCGTGAATCCGGTTGCCGCTTTTTTGCGCAGGCGGCTGCGGCCGATCACGCCCAGGCATCGCCTATCCGGTCGCCGGTCGTGTCGCGTGCGAAGGGGGTCGAGGCAGCGCCTCGCGCGGGAGGGTGCAGGGAGGGGCGCGCAGCCCCTCCTTGCCGGGGAGGGTCCAGGGAGGGGCAGCGCCCCTCCCTGGCCGCCGGAGGCATTCGCCTCTCAGGACTTCAGGAAGGCCTCGAAGGCCAGCTTGGTGGCGTAGAGGTCGGCCTTGGAGGCCAGCTCGAAGGGCGAGTGCATGGAGAGGATGGGCGGGCCGAAGTCGATGATGTCCATGCCGTACTCGGCCAGATGCTTGGCCACGGTGCCGCCGCCGCCCTGGTCCACGCGGCCGAGCTCGGCCATCTGCCAGGGCACGCCCGCGTCGTCCAGGACCTTGCGCATCCAGGCCACGTATTCGGCGTGGGCGTCGTTGGCCATGTACTTGCCGCGGTGGCCGGTGAACTTGCAGAAGGTGGGGCCGTAGCCGAAGAGCGAGGCGTTCAGCCGCTCGTGCACGTCCTGGTAGTCCGGGTCGATGGCGGCGTGCACGTCCGAGGAGAGCGCCTTGCCCGCCATGAGCACGTTGCGGGCCTTGGCCTTGGGCTGCCAGGCGTCCACGAGGTCTTCCAGGCAGTATTCGAAGAAGCGGGACTTGGCGCCGGTGGAGCCGTCGGAGCCGATCTCCTCCTTGTCCCAGAGGATGACGATCTGGGCGTGCTCGGGCGTCTTGGCGGCCATGAGGGCCGAAAGGGCGGCGTAGCAGCAGATGCGGTCGTCGTGGCCGTAGCCGCCGAGGATGGAGGAGTCCAGGCCCACGGACCGTGCGGGCCCGGCGGGCACGGCCTGCAGCTCGGCGCTGTAGAAGTCGTCCTCCACGATGCCGTAGCGCTGGTGCAGGAGCGAGAGCAGGCGCTTCTTGACGCGGCCCTTGCCGTTCTCCTCGTCCTTCTTCTCGGCCGGGGCGGGCTCGTGGCCCATGACGATGGACAGCTTCTCGGCGTCGAAGGCCTCGGAGAGCTTCTGCTCGGCCTGCTTCTGGGCGAGGTGGGGCAGGAGGTCGCCGATGGTGAAGACGGGGTCCTTGGGGTCCTCGCCCAGGGCGATCTCGACGACCTTGCCGTTCTTGAGGGCGATGACGCCGTGCAGGGCCAGGGGCCGCGCGAGCCACTGGTGCTTGCGGATGCCGCCGTAGTAGTGGGTCTTGGCCAGGCCCACCTGGACTTCCTCGAAGAGGGGGTGCTGCTTGAGGTCTATGCGCGGGGTGTCGCAGTGCGCGCCCACGAGGCGGAAGCCCTCGGACAGGGGGCGCTTGCCGCGCCGGGCGAGCAGGATGGTCTTGCCGCGCATGACGCGAAAGCCCGCCTTGCCGGTCAGGTCCTCGACGAAGCCGTTCCTGGCGGCCAGGGCCGCGGCGTAGCGCACGGTCTCGCGCTCGGTCTTGCAGGCCGTGAGGAAGGCCAGGTAGTCGTCCGCCAGGGTGTCCATGGCGTTCCTGTGCCTGGCCGTGGAGTAGACGTCCCAGCAGCTGCGGGGCTTGGATTCCAGTTCAGGGGCCTTCTTGGGGGCCATGTTTCACTCCTTGGAGACGGGTACGGCCGGTGTGCGGCCTAGTGCCGTTCGGTTGCGGGACCGGCCGAGTCGAGCCCCTGGATCAGGGCCGAGGCGGCCAAGGGAAATTCGTCGCGCCGAAGCGTTCTCGGGTCGAGCAGCAGGCTCCCCTCCTCCACGCGGCCCACGAGCGGCGGGTCCACGGCCAGGAGCGCGGCGCGCAGCGCCTCCACGGAGACGGGCGCGGCCGGGTCCACGGCCACCAGGGTGGTGGGCAGGTCGTATTCCGGGAACGAGCCGCCGCCCACGCGCGAGGCGCCGGGTCGGGTGGAGACCGAGGCGCGGCCCGCGAGCTCGCGCCGCAGGCGCGCGGCCAGGGAGCGGGCCTTGGCGCGCAGTTCGTCGGCGGAGGCGGTGATCATGGAAAGCGTGGGGATCTCCTCGCGGGCGCGGTCCATGTCCAGGTAGAGGCGGAAGGTGGCCTCGAGCGCCGCCAGGGTCATCTTGTCGATGCGCAGCGCCCTGTTCAGCGGGTTCTTCTTGATCTTGTCGATCCATTTCTTGCGGCCCACGATGATGCCCGCCTGCGGGCCGCCCAGCACCTTGTCGCCCGAGAAGGTGACCACGTCCGCGCCCGAGGCCACGGTCTGGGGCACGGTGGGCTCGGACAGGGCGAGGCCCGGGATGCGCGCGAAGTCGAAGAAGTTGCCGCTGCCCAGGTCCTCGACCACCGGGATGCCGCGGCTGCGGCCGAGCGTGACGAGCTCGGCGAGCGGCACCTCCTTGGTGAAGCCGATGATGCGGAAGTTGGAGCAGTGGACCTTGAGCAGCATCCCGGTGTTCTCGGTGACGGCGTTCTCGTAGTCGCGCAGGTGGGTGCGGTTGGTGGCGCCCACCTCCACGAGGGTGGCGCCGGACTTGCGCATGACGTCCGGGATGCGGAACGAGCCGCCGATCTCCACGAGCTGGCCGCGCGAGACGATGACCTCGCGGTCCTTGGCCAGGGTGTCCAGGGTGATGAGCACGGCCGAGGCGTTGTTGTTGACCACCAGGGCGGCCTCGGCGCCGGTGATGCGGCAGAGGATCTCCTCCACGTGGGCGTAGCGGCTGCCGCGCTTGCCCGTGGCCAGGTCGAACTCCAGGTTCGAGTAGTTGCGGCAGGCGTCGATGACCGCCTCGGTGGCCGCCTCGGCCAGGCAGGAGCGGCCGAGGTTGGTGTGGATGACCACGCCGGTGGCGTTCAGCACGCGGCGGAAATGGGGGCGCGACTTCAGGCGCACGAAGGCGGTCAGACGCGGCAGCATGCGCTCGAGCGCCAGCTCGTCCTCGGCGGTCAGGGCGCCGCTTCGTATCTCCTCGCGCAGCAGGCCGAGGAAGCCGTCGGCCAGGTCGCGCAGCATGGCGCGGGGCCTGCCCGCAAGCTCGGGGTCGGCCTCCAGGTGGCGCAGGAGACGGTCCATGGACGGCAGATGGCGGAAGAGGACGGACACGCCGGGCTCCTTTGCTGGTCTTCTGGTCGTGGTCTGGTCGCGCGATGCGTTCACTCGCCCTCTGGAGCGGCCTGCGGGGCGTCCGGGGGCAGCAGCAGCCGAGGATGTTTTGTAAAGAACTCGGCCAGCAAATACAAGGAGCCGCAGACCAGCACAGGGCCGGGCGCGGCCCCGTCCCGGGCGGCCTTGCGGGCCGCGTCGCGGGCCATGTCCAGGGCCTCGTCCAGGGAGGCGGCGGGCACGGCGCGACGGCCGAGGGCCTCGACCACGGCCGGGGCGTCCGAGGCCCGGCCGGGGACGTCGAGCCCGGGCACGACCAGGGGGCCGTCCGTGAGGGCCAGGACGTGCGGGGCGAGGGTTTCCGGCTCCTTGTCCGCGAAGCAGGAGAAGACCACGGCCGCAGGGCGCACGCCGAGCTCCTGCAGGGCCGCGCCCAGGGCCGCGAGGCCGGGCGCGTTGTGCGCGCCGTCGAGCCAGACCTCGGGTTCGTCGGGGGTCGCGCCCGAGGCCTCGGCGGGCACGCGCTGCAGGCGGCCGGGGAGGAAGGCCCGGGCGAGCCCCCGGGCCACGGCCGCGTCGTCAGGCGTCACGCGCAGGCGCGGGGCGATCTCCCGGAAGGCGGCCAGGGCCAGGGCGGCGTTGGCGCGCTGGTGCGCGCCCGAGAGGCCGAGCGGCGTGCGGGCCGCGTCGTCCAGGCCCAGCGGCGGGATCGAGGTGAACGACGTCCTGCAGCGCGCGGCCTCGGACAGCAGCTCCTCCAGGGCGTCCAGCTCCTGGGGCGCGGAGAGCACCGGGAGATTCGGCCGCATGGCCCCGGCCTTGTCGCGCGCGATGTCGCGCAGCGTGGGCCCGAGGACCTTCATGTGGTCCATGCCGATGGGCGTGCAGCAGAGCAGGTCGCGCGTGACGGCCGCGACCGCGTCGTAGCGGCCGCCGAGCCCCGCCTCGAGCACCGCCACGTCGACGCGGGCATGCGCGAAGGCGTCCAGCGCCAGGGCCGTCAGGAACTCGAAGTAGGTCAGGCCGAGCTTTTCGCAGAGCGGCCCCACGCGGTTGGCCGCGGCCAGGAAGTCGGCCTCGGGAATCAGGCGGCCGTCGATCTTCACGCGCTCGCGCACGTCCGTGAAGTGGGGCGAGGCGTAGAGTCCGGTGCGCAGGCCGTGGGCGCGCAGGATGCTCTCCAGGAAGGCGCAGGTGGAGCCCTTGCCGTTGGTGCCGACCACGTGGACGCAGACATAGGGCGGCCGCGAAAGACCGGCCTCGGCCGCGAAGGCCTCCATGCGGGCGAGAGTCAGGTCCATGTGGAAGAGGCCCAGGCCCTCGAGCCGGGCCAGGACGTCGGCCACGCCGGCAAAGGGCGCGGCGCCGGACGGTGCGGAATCGTTCGAGATGGGCATGGCGTGTGCTACCGCCGGGCGGGCCGCAAGGCAAGGGGGGGCGGCGGGGGGTGGCGCGAAACAGTGCGGCCGGTCCGTCAGGCGAACGGACCGGCCGCGGGCATGGAGGGAGGCGCTGGTGTCAGCGTGTGGAACTACCAGTTGATGCCCAGCATCTCGAAGTGGGCCTGCGGATGGGCGCAGGCCGGGCAGAGACCCGGGGCCTCGGGACCTTCGTGGATGAAGCCGCAGTTGCGGCAGCGCCAGGCGGTCTTGCCCTCGCGCTTGAAGACGCGGCCTTCCTTGATGTTCTTGGCGAAGTCGAGGAAGCGGCGCTCATGGAACTGCTCGGCCACGGCGATGTTGCGGAACACGGCCGCGATCTCGGGGAAGCCTTCCTTCTCGGCCACGGCCGCGAAGCTCGGGTACATCTCGGTGTACTCGTGGTGCTCGCCGCCGGCCGAGGCGATCAGGTTGGTGTGGGTGTCGGCGATGACGCCGGCCGGGAACGAGCCGGTGATCTCGATCTCGCCGCCTTCCATGAACTTGAAGAGGCGCTTGGCGTGCTCCTTCTCCTGGTCGGCGGTCTCGTTGAAGATGGAGGAGACCTGGACGAAGCCGTCGCTCTTGGCCTTGCTGGAGAAGAAGGTGTAGCGGTTGCGGGCCTGGGACTCGCCGGCGAAGGCGGCCATGAGGTTCTTTTCGGTCTGGGTGTTCTTCAGGGATTTCATCGTTCGCTCTCCTCGTGTGGTCTTGTTTTCGGGGTTTCGCGCGCTCCGGGTGCCGGGCGCGTCATTCTGCCTTGGCCGCGCACTCGCGGCACAGTCCGATCAGCTTCACCTGCAGTCGTTCCGTGGAAAATCCGGCCCTCGCGAGGGCCTTTGCGGCCAGGTCGAAGTCCCGGGGCAGGTCGACGTCCTCGACCTTGCCGCAGCCCCGGCAGACCGTGTGGCCGTGGGGGCACTCGCCCGTGCCGTCGAAGCGGCGCTCGGTGTCCAGGTCGATGTCCTGGATGACGCCCGCCTCGATGAGCGAATTGAGGGTGTTGTAGACGGTGGCCCGGCTCATCCACGGGTGCAGCGTCACGGCGCGGCGGAAGACCGCGTCGGCGCTCGGGTGGCTGAAGTCCTCGGCCAGCAGCCGGACGATGGCTTCGCGCTGGGGCGTGATGCGAAGCCCCTTGTCCCTCAGCTGCCCGAGCATGCGCTCGGCGCGCGGGGCGCTTTCCGGCCGGGTGGAGGTGGTGCGGGTCGTGGTGTCCATTTGCGTTCTCAATTTTGATTCATTCTAAACTTGGAATCATTCTCGTCAAGCATTTTTTTCAGATTGCCGCGAAAAATTTCCATCCTGCCGGAATATGCCCGCGAGGCGCCCGGGATGCGGCGACTGCGCGGCCCTGCCGTAGCGACAGCGTGATCTGGGGGAAGGATCGCGGAGGATCGGCGGGAGAACGGCAGGGGGCGAGGAAAGCCGGGCAGGGACGGAAGCGGGAGCGGCGGCCGGAAGACTCCGCCCGGGAGGACGGGAGAAAATCCATTCCAAAGCGCGGCGTTTTTTATTAAGGGGAGCCTCACGCGCCAGTAGCTCAGGTGGATAGAGCATCGGCCTTCAGAAAAGGAGTGCCCCGGGGGAAACCCCGGGAGTAGAACCGGCCAAATTCGGGGAAGCCTGCCCCGCCCCTCCGCAGCGCGACGGGGCGAATGGTGATCCCGAGCCAAGCCCGGAAGCCCCGGGAAGGTGTAGAGACTAGACGGTCGGCGCCTACGTCCCCTCCCCTCGCGCCATGCGGGGAACGGACGGGATACGGCGAAGGGATAGTCCAGACCACGAACGCGCATCAGCGCGGCGGACAAATCCGTGGTGGTACGCTAAGCCGACGGTCCCGGGTTCGAATCCTGGCTGGCGCGCCAACTTCCTGCAAACCTGGAGTCGCGCCATGGTTGCCCAGGATAGCCAAGACTCACCCCTTTTACCCATCGTTCTCGCGTCTGCTGAGGATTTAGCAACGCTCAGCATCGCAGCCGCCCTCGAAGGTGTCGAGCACGCTGACACTTGTGCTCTTGAGCAAGCTTTTGAACGAGCTGCAACGGAAGCTGAATCCCATAACGATATGGCTGCAAAGCGCGGCTACATGCTGCTATCAGCCCTTTGCAGCATCCATATGCAGATCGAAAATCCAGGTGATATCTGGGTACCGAAATGGCAAGACTCATCTCACCGCACTCACATACCAAGTGATTTTCGCGGAGAGCAAACTACGATCCTGAATAACATAGTTAAGAACATCGAGCATCCCGCGCTTCGGGCACGAGTTGCGGACATCGTTTGGTACAATGATCGGACGAAATGCAACGCTGCAGTGCTGGCAATTGAAGCATATTGCGAACTCGTAAGGCGCTGCCTTGATAGTGATTTCGCTTGTCAGTTCGATGACGTCCCCAACAGTATCTTTGATCTTGTTGACTGGATTCATCGAGCACTGCAACTCGCCGTGTTGTCCCGCAAGCGAGGTGAAATGCCGAATGTGCTACGGGAAGTATTTGATCTCATCTACAACCGTGCAGTTGAAACGGGGCACTACGCGGCTTTTATCAGGCTCGCCGAACTTGGGACAAGACATGGTCTGATTGTTTGGTCCAAGGTCGCTCCCGATGCGGAAAAGATAGCGAGCCAACGTGTTGGCGGCGATTACCCGATGCCTCTGCATGATACGTGGGATTTGGCCGCCCATGGCTACACGAAGCTTGGTGATAATGACGCCAAGCGACGCTGCCAGAGTTGCTCCGTGGACGAAATCCTGCGGATGCGCGGACAGGTCGACTCAGCGTCAGCGAAGGTGCATTGGACGCGACAGGCAATCGGTAAATTGCGGCAGGCGGGCGGGTTCAAAAGTCGCATTAACGAGCTAAGGGCTGAACTTCGTGAGCTTCAAGATGCCTCACTCGATGAGTTTGGGCACTTCAGCATCCCGATTGATCTTACGCAGGAGCGTCAAGAAACAGTCGAATTGTTTGAACGACTCTCGCTCCCTGACATCTTGCTCCAGTTCGCCCTACGGCCGTGCCCTCCAAAGATCGACGAACTCCGAAGACAAGCGTTGGAAAACCGTGAGCACAGTGTGCTCGGCTCGCTGATGGGCGCCAGCTACGCCGACCACGAGGGCAAAGCTGTCGCCGAAACACCAGCGATGCCACTTGATGGCGAGCCCAGCGCCGACTGGTTCAAGGGGCAGTCGCTTCGGTTTCTTGATCTTTGGTATCATCAGGTCGTGGTTGGGTTCATTGAACCTGCACGATTTACTACCATGCTCAGGTTTCCATTGGAGGACAGATACTTTGAACCGATCGTACGCATGAGTCCTTTCGTTCCACCAGGGCACAACCACCTGTTCGCACTTGGATTCACGCGCTTCTGGCAGGGCGACTACGCCTCAGCCGCCCATCTGCTTATCCCCCAGCTTGAGAACTCACTTCGGCATGTCTTATCGATCGCCAATCATGACTCATCGAAAATCAAGTCGGACCTATTGCAGGAAGATTGTTCTCTCTCGGAATTGCTCAAAAATTTCCACGCGGGACTGGTGAAAATATTCGGTGAGGACCTCATCAACGAACTCGATTTGTTGTTCAATCACCGAGCTGGACCAGCTCTCAGGCACGAGATGGCACATGGCAAGGTGTCGACGGATACCTGTTATCACCCATCCACAATCTACGCATGCTGGCTGATCTATCACCTTACTTGTATTCCACTGATGAAACAGTGGAAGGACATTGTTGCTCCAGCAATTGAGCAAGCCACCTTTTAGGCTCACACGGTGCGCTTCGGCTATCGCCCTTATCTTTTGACCGCATCGAATTTTTTCCGTCCTCCACCGACACGCATTTCCGCGATCACAAACGCGCCGCTCCTCTCCCCTACGCCGATTCGGGCACGGTGCGGCGGCTTTCCACGGCGCGCTGCACGGCCTGGGCGAGCTTGGACAGGAGCATGGCCAGGCTCAGGATGAGGGTCAGGCTGGACAGGAAGTCGAGCGCCAGGAGGGGGAAGTTCCTGGGCGGCAGGGGGTGCACGAAGAGGTAGGCGTGCAGGATGTAGATCTCCAGGATATAGGAGGAGACGGGCAGGAGCAGGGAGGCCACGGCCTCGGGCAGGCGGACGTGGCGGCAGGCCTCCACGGCCAGGACGCCGAGGACCAGGAGCAGGGCCGAGTTGGCGGCCGTGACGTGCAGGACGAGGTTCAGGGCCAGCATGCCGCCGCCGAGGAGGGCCAGCCCGCCGAGGCAGACACCCCTGGAGAGCGCGATCTCCCGCTTGGCCAGGAAGACGCCGAGCAGGAAGCCCGCCAGGGTGATCCACAGGGTGTGCGTCATGGGCACGGCGTCCACCAGCCAGAGGCACAGCGCCGTGGCCGAGGCCGTGAACAGCCAGGACGGGACGGGGTTGCGGTTCACCCGCTCGAGCAGCGGATAGGCGAGGTAGAAGAGGAGCAGCAGGGTGAGGAACCACAGCCCCGCGCCGAAGGGGCTCTGGTTGTGGATGCCGAACCAGGTGAGGAAGCCCTTCATGCCTATCCAGCTGAGGAACGAGTGGAAGGAGAAGACGTCGTGCCTGCCCTCGGCCAGGAAGAGCGCGGCGAGGAAGACGTTCAGGGTGGTGTAGGCGTAGCCCAGGCGCACGAGCTTGCGCCGCCAGAAGCGGCCGATGTCGAAGCCCGGGCCGTAACGCAGGGCCGTGAAGTAGCCCGAGGTGCAGGCGAAGACGATGAGCCCGATGGCGCTCAGGCACCACCAGTAGTCCATGACTTTGTAGTGCAGGCCGGAGCTCAGGTAGAAGTGGCCGAAGGCGATGGTCAGGATGGAGAGCAGCTTCAGGATCTGGGCGTTCCTGCTGAACAGGGCGGATTGGTTCATGCGCTGGCGTCCTCGCGGGCTGCCTCCCGGAGCTGCCGGGGGGCGGGGATTTACCGGGACCATAGCACCGAATCGCCTCTCCGTCGCCCCTTTTGTTGAACGAACCGCGTTCATCCGAGGCTTCGCCGACGAGGAAAACGTCCGCGTGCCGTGCACAAACTTTCGCAATCCCCGGCATTTCCATCCTTCCCGCGTTTATGTAATGGAGGACTCCGTGTCCGCGCGAATTCCCATGGCACCGTTCACGCCCCTGCCCGGAAACGACAGCGCGGCCGGGATCCGCCGCACGGGGCGCAGCACCGGCTTTCGAGGAAGCACATGCAGCAGACAGGCGACACCAGCGCGCGGGACCTCTCCGCGCTGCGCATAGACAAGTCCAAGGCCACCATCCGCCGTTCCGGCCGCTGGAAGCGGCGCGCCGTCATCATCGGGGTGCTGGCCGCGCTTCTGGCCGGGCTCTGGCTGGCCGGGGTCTTCACCCCGAGCGCCTCCGTGCGCGTGGCCGTGGCCGCGCCCTACTACCCCTCGCAGTCCTTCACCCTGCTGAACGCCTCGGGCTACGTGGTGGCCCAGCGCAAGGCCGCCGTGGGCTCCAAGATCACGAGCCGGTTGGTGGAGCTCTATGTGGAGGAAGGCGACCGGGTGAAGGCCGGGCAGATCATCGCCCGGCTGGAGGGCGCGGACGTACAGAGCGCGCTCGAGCGGGCCAGGGCGGACGTGCGCGCGGCCCAGTTCCTGATCGACGAGGCCGAGGCCCGGCTCTACAACACCCGGCGCGCCTACCTGCGCATGGAGAAGCTCCTGCCCGGCGGCTACGTGGCGCAGTCGGACGTGGACGCGGCCAAGTCGAGCTTCGACGCCGACGAGGCCGCCGTGCGCACGGCAAAGGCGCAGCTGCAGAGCGCGCGCAAGGCCGAGCTCGAGGCCAAGGTGAACGTGGACTACACGGAGATCCGCGCGCCCTTCGACGCCGTGGTCCTGACCAAGGACGCGGACGTGGGCGACATCGTCACCCCGCTGGGCGCCGCGGCCAACGCCAAGGCTTCGGTGGTGACCATCGCGGACATGTCCTCGCTGCAGGTGGAGGCCGACGTCTCGGAGTCGAACATCTCCCAGGTGCGCACGGGCCAGCCCTGCGTGGTGCAGCTCGACGCCCTGCCGGGCGAGCGCTTCGACGGCCACGTGCACATGATCGTGCCCACGGCCGACCGCTCCAAGGCCTCGGTCATGGTCAAGGTGGCCTTCGACCATCTCGACCCGCGCATCCTGCCGGAGATGAGCGCCAAGGCGGCCTTCCTCGCGCACCCCATCCCCCCGGACGAGGCCAAGGCCGTGCTGGCCGTGCCCACCTCCGCGCTGCTGCCGCACAAGGAAGGCGCCCCCGCGGACACCGCGAGCCTCTTCCTGGCCGAGCAGGGCAAGGCGCGCCTTACGAGCGTGACCACGGGCCGCGCCTTCGGCGACCTCACGGAGATCGTCTCCGGCCTCACGAACGGGCAGCGCGTCATCGTGGCCCCGCCCGAGGGGCTTTCCGACGGCGCGAAGATCAAGGTCAGCGAGTAGGCGCGCCATGACCGCGGACGAGACGAACGCATCCGGCCTTTCGGCGCAGGACCACCTCTCCGCCCACCCGGACGGCCTGCAGGAGCCGCTGGTGGTGGTCGAGGGCGTGTCCAAGTCCTACCGCCGGGGCGACGTCTCCGAGACCGTGCTCGAGGACATCACCTTTTCCATCGGCCGGGGCGAGTTCCTCTCGCTCATGGGGCCCTCCGGCTCGGGCAAGTCCACGCTGCTGAACCTCATCGCCGGGCTGGACAAGCCGGATGCGGGCAGCATCATCGTGGACGGGCTCGAGGTCTCGGACCTGACCGAGGCGGAGCTCGCCCGCTGGCGCTCGCAGAGCGTGGGCTTCGTCTTCCAGTTCTACAACCTCATCCCGGTGCTCACGGCGCTCGAGAACGTGGAGCTGCCCCTGCTGCTCACCGGGCTCTCGCGCGCCGAACGGCGCGAGCACGCGGCCGCTGCCCTCTCCCTGGTGAGCCTTTCGGACCGCCTGGGCCACTACCCCAAGCAGCTCTCCGGCGGCCAGCAGCAGCGCGTCTCCATCGCCCGCGCCCTGGTCTCGGACCCGCTCCTGCTGGTGGCGGACGAGCCCACGGGCGACCTGGACCGCAAGTCCGCCGAGGACGTGCTGGACCTCATGGAGCGCATGAACCGGGATTTCGGCAAGACCATCGTCATGGTCACGCACGACCCGCACGCAGCGGCACGCGCCGGGACCATGCTCTACCTGGACAAGGGAAGCCTGGGCAGTGCTCCTCAAGATCCTCTTTAGGAACGCCTTCCGCCACCCCCTGCGGACAGCGCTCACGATCTGCGGCATGGTCGTGGCCGTGCTCGCCTTCGGCTCGCTGCGCACGGTCATCGACGCGTGGTACGCGGGCGTGGCCGCCTCCTCGTCCACGCGCCTGGTGACGCGCAACGCCATCTCCCTCATCTTCCCCCTGCCCCTGTCCTACGAGTCGCGCATCGCGGGCGTGGAAGGCGTGAAGACCGTGTCCTACGGCAACTGGTTCGGCGCCTACTACGTGGACCAGAAGAACTTCTTCGGCAACTTCGCGGTGCAGGCCGAGAGCTATCTCAAGCTCTACCCGGAATTCGTGGTGCCACAGGCGCAGAAGCGCGCCTTCCTGCGCGACCGCAAGGGCGCGCTCGTGGGGAAAAAGCTCGCGGACCGCTTCGGCTGGAAGGTGGGGCAGACCGTGGTGCTCATCGGCACCATCTACCCGGGCAACTGGGAGTTCACCATCCGCGGCATCTACCACGGCCGCGACCAGACCGCGGACGAGACGAACTTCCTCTTCCACTGGGACTACCTGAACGAGACCATGAAGCGCACCACGCCGAGCCGGGCGGACCAGGTGGGCTTCTACATGGTCGGGGTCAAGCGGCCGGAGGACGCGGCGCGCGTGGCCCAGGACATCGACGCGCTCTTCGCCAACTCCTCGGCCGAGACCCTGACCGAGACGGAAAAGGCCTTCCAGCTCGGCTTCGTCTCCATGAGCGAGGCCATCATCACCGCCATCCGCCTGGTCAGCGTGATCATCATCGTCATCATCCTCGTGGTCTGCGCCAACACCATGGCCATGAGCGTGCGCGAGCGCAGCGCCGAGTGGGCCGTGTTCAAGACGCTCGGCTTCTCCGGGGCCACGGTGGCGCTGGTCATCGTCGGGGAGTCGCTGGTCATCTCCTGCGTGGGCGGGGGCATAGGCCTCGCCCTCACCTTCCCCCTGGCCGACTTCTTCCGCTCCGCGCTCGGGCAGTACTTTCCCATCTTCAACGTCTCCGAGACCACCATCCTGCTCGACGCGGGGCTGAGCGCCGCGGTCGGCTTCCTGGCGGGCATCTTCCCCGCCGTCTCGGCGGCCCGCATCCCCGTGGCGCACGCCCTGCGCCGGGTAGGCTGAGGAAATCCGCCGGATGTCCCTGCTCTTCTTCTACAGCCTGCGCAACCTGGCCACGCGCAAGATGACCACGGCGCTCACCGCCCTGGGCATGGGGCTCGTGGTCTTCGTCTTCGCCTCGGTGCTCATGCTCACCGAGGGGCTGGAGAAGACGCTCGTCTCCACCGGCTCGCCGGACAACGCCGTGGCCATCCGCAAGTCCGCGGACACCGAGGTGCAGAGCAGCGTGGAGCGCGCCGAGGCCGACATCCTGACCACCGAGCCCGAGGTTGCCTTGAACGGCGCGGGGCAGCCCATGGCCGCCAAGGAGGTGGTGGTGCTCATGGTCCTGTCCAAGCGCTCGGGCACGCGCTCCAACGTGGTCCTGCGCGGTATGGACACGGACTCCCTGGCGCTGCGCCCCCAGGTGCGCGTGGTCCTCGGCCGCCCGCCGCAGCCCGGCTCCACGGAGATCATGGTCGGCCAGAGCGTGGTGCGCGACTTCTCGGGCGTGAACCTCGGCGCCTCGCTCTCGTTCGCCGCGCGCACCTGGCGGGTGGTCGGCGTGTTCGACGCCGGGAACACGGGATTCTCCTCGGAGATCTGGGGGGACGGCAGGCAGTTCATGCAGGCCTTCAGGCGGCAGTCCTACTCCTCGGTGCTCCTGCGCCTGCGCGACCCGAGCCTCTTCTCGCGGCTCAAGGAGCGCGTGGAGCACGACCCGCGCCTGACCGTGCAGCTCGAGCGCGAGCCCGCCTTCTACGCCAAGCAGTCCGAGATGCTGGCCAAGTTCCTGCGCATCCTCGGCCTCTCGCTGACCGTGATCTTCTCGGTGGGCGCGGTGGTGGGGGCCATGATCACCATGTTCTCGGCCGTGGCGGGCCGCACGGCGGAGATCGGCACGCTGCGCGCGCTCGGCTTCTCGCGCGGGGCCATCCTCGCGGCCTTCCTCATGGAGTCGCTGCTGCTCGGGGGGCTCGGCGGGCTCATCGGCCTGGGCGCGGCCTCGCTGCTCCTCTCGGTCAGCGTCTCCACGACCAACTTCCAGACCTTCGCGGAGCTCGCCTTCCGCTTCACCCTGACCCCGGCCATCGCGGCCGAGTCCATCGGCTTCTCCCTGGTCATGGGGCTCGTGGGCGGCATCATCCCCTCCGTGCGCGCCGCGCGCATGAATCTCGTCGAAGCCCTGCGCGAAGACTGACCAGGCCGTCCCGAAAGCCCCATCTGCTGCGTTGCCGCGAAAAGTTCAAACCCTCGCGTATGTCAAAATACGCTTCGGGCTTGAACTTTTCTTGCGCCTTGCATCTGGGACTTTCGGAACGGCCTGGGGTTTCGGTTCTTCGACGGGGACGGCCGCATTCCCGGAGGGGGGAGGCTATTCCTTGCGCAGCACCAGGGTGCCCGCGATCATGTCGTGCAGGGCCTGGCGGCGGCGGGTGAAGGCGGCCATGATGTAGCCGAGCAGGAAGATGAAGCCCGAGACGAACTTGCCGAAGAAGCGGGCCGAGGCGCGGCCGAAGCCGAGGCGGCGGCCCGAGAGGTCGGTGACAAAGAGGTTCAGCAGGCGCTTGCCCGGCGTGGCCTGCCAGGGCGAGGACTCGAAGAGCGCGTAGTAGCCCCAGGAGAGCGAGACGCCGATGATCAGGAACATGTCCTCGAAGGCCTCGGGCGGCTGGCCGTTCTTGCCGATGGTCACGTTCATGAGCAGGCCGATGACCATCCCCACGATCCACGAGCAGCCGCCGAGCAGGAGCTGGTCCACCACGAAGGCCAGCAGCCTGCGCGGGAAGTCCGCGTAGGCCGCGCCCGCGGGCGGACGGTCGCCGCTCGCGGCCTCCTCGGCCGCGCGCCTGGCCTTCAGGTGCGCCCAGGGGTCTTCGTCGGGTCCGCCGTCGGGCCCATCGCTGGAACCGTTCGCGGAGAAGGCGCCGAAGCGGCCGCTCGAGGCCGTGTCGTCGCGCTGCGCGCCGTCCAGCTTCGTCCCGCAGGACGGGCAGAAGCGCGCCTGGTCGGATGCGTTCTCGCCGCATTTGGGGCAGGTCTTCATGCCCGCCCCCCCGCGGCCCTCATGGCTGTGCGGATGAAAAGATCATGCATGGCCCGGCTATACGCCATGCGGCGGCATGGGGCAAGGCGCGGCGGGCGCTCCCTCCCCCTCCCGCGAAGGCCGCGTGCGCTACGGAAAGAGCGGGCCGCTCCCCTGCTCCACGTTCAGGATGACCGCGAACGCGCTCCAGAAGACCCAGGCCCTGCGGCCCGGCACGAGGGAAAGGCCGTCCGCGCTGGCCGTGGTGACCACGGCGCACACGGCCGTGCCGTCGGCAAGCTCGGTGACCACCTCGGTGGTCACGCTGCCCCGGTGCACCTCGCGCACCACGCCCAGGTAGCGGTTCTCCGCGCTCATGGCCGCCGGTTCGCCGGGCCCGGCCGCGGCGCCGGACTCGGCCGCGGGGCCGGGCGCGCCGTCCTGCTCCGCCGGGGCGATGAGCACCCAGGGCGCCTTGATCTCGGCCGTGACCATGGCGCCCTCGTGAAGCCCCAGCGAGGCCACGCTGCCCACGGTGATCATGGAGCGCAGCCGCTGCCCGCCCACGGCCTCCACCTCCACCAGGGCCTGGACCTCGCCCGTTCTGATGCCCGTGATGCGGCCGAAGAAGGCGTTGCGCGCGGAGGTGCGGCGGCGTTCACGCTCCATGAAGCGCGCCACCAGGCGCCGCGCGTCGTCCTCGGAGTAGCCGTGCCAGGCGGCCGTGAGGCTCGGGCTGGACTGGCCGAGCGTCTTCTGCACCACGGACAGCGGCACCCCGCCGCCGAGCATCTCCACGGCGCGCGAGCGGCGCAGCACCGTGGGGCTCGAGAGCTCGCGCGGCAGCCCGGCCGCGGCCGCGCGCTGGGCGAAGGTGCGCCGCACCTGGCCCTGGTCCAGGGAGAAGAGGCGTCCGGCGAGCGGGGCCGAGCCGGGGTGCTCCATGAGCGCGGCGACCTCGGCGCAGACCTCGGCCGAGAGCTGCACCTCGCGCCCGGCAAAGCGCACCGCGCCCGTGGCGCAGTCCACGTCCGCGCGCTCGTCGAGCCCGAGCACCTCGCCCAGCCGCGCCCCGCTCGCGCGCAGGAGCAGGAAGACGCAGAGCATGCGGCGCCTGGAGAGCGCCACGTCCGGCCGGTTCGAGGCCGCGGCCCAGGCGCGGAACGACTGCTCCAGCGCCGCGAGGCCCACCGTGTCCAGGTGACGCTGCGTCTGCGCGGCCTGCGCGGTCAGCACATTCCGGCCGCGCCGCGCGGTCCCGGGCGTCTTTCCCGAAGCCTTGGCCGAAGCCTTGGCCGCCCCGGCCGTCTTCGTCCTCTTACCTGCCGCCCTGCGGGCCATGCCGTCTCCTTCGGGGCGTTTTGCCGGCCGTTCCGCCCTGCGGCCGACCGTGCAGATTCCCCGTGACAAATCATCCGTGAAGCGCTATTTTTTCACTGCCACGGAAATACATATTTCCGTGACACAAGGCAAGCCGAGGGCCCGGGCAGGCCGGTCCCGCCCCGCTTGCCGGAGGGAGGCCGCCATGCACTTCGCCGTCGCGGGCATAGACGTAGCGCCCTGGGTCCCGCCCCTGGTGGCCTTCTGCATCTCGTTCTTCACGTCCATGGGCGGCATCTCGGGCGCCTTCCTGCTGCTGCCCTTCCAGATGTCCTTCCTCGGATACACGAACCCGTCCGTGAGCGCCACGAACCAGCTCTTCAACATCGTGGCCATCCCGTCCGGGGTCTACCGCTACATCCGCGAGGGCCGCATGGTCTGGCCGCTGACCTGGGTGGTCATCGTCGGCACCCTGCCCGGGGTCTTCCTGGGCGCCATCGCCCGCGTTCGCTGGCTGCCGGACCCGCGCAACTTCAAGATGTTCGCGGGACTCGTGCTGCTCTACATCGGCCTGCGCATGGTCCGCGACCTGACGTGCAGGAAGGGCGACAAGGCCGCGGCCGAGAAGCGCTTCCAGGAGCTCGTGGCCGCGCACAGGAAGCGTGCGAAGGAGACCTGCGAGCCCCTGCCCACGACCCGGGTCCTCGCCTGGAACCTGCGCCACGTCTCCTACGAGTTCTACGGCGAGCGCTTCACCGTCTCCTCGCCCGGCATCTTCCTCCTGAGCCTCGTGGTCGGCGTGGTCGGCGGGGTCTACGGCATCGGCGGCGGCTCCATCATCGCCCCCTTCTTCGTCTCGGTCTTCGGCCTGCCCATCTACACCGTGGCCGGGGCCGCGCTCATGGGCACCTTCGTGACCTCGGTCTTCGGCGTGGCCTTCTACCAGGCCATCGCCCCCTTCTATCCGCACATGTCCGTGGCCCCGGACTGGTCGCTGGGTCTTCTCTTCGGCGCGGGCGGCATGCTCGGCATGTACCTCGGCGCGCGCTGCCAGAAATTCGTCCCTGCCAGGGCCATCAAGTGGGGGCTGGCCGCGGTCATCGTCTACACCGCCGCGAAGTACGTCGTCGGCTGGCTGTTCTAGCCTCCCGCGCACGACCTTCCGGCCGTTTCGCGCCGGGCGTTGCCATTTGCCGCCGATACCGCCATAGTGCGCGCCATGCGCGCCATACAGGTGGTCAACGTCCGCTTCTTCAACGCCACGGCCTGGTACGCCTTCTTCCTGGCCCGCCTCATGCGCGAGGCCGGGCACGAGGCGCTGGTCGTGGGCCTGCCCGGCACCGAGAGCTTCGGCGTGGCCGAGAGGTGGGGGCTCGCCCCGGTCCCCATGGAGCTGAACACCCAGAACCCCCTGCGCATGGCCGCGCTCTACCGCGACATCGCGGCGCTCGTCAGCGACTTCAGGCCCGACGTGGTGGACTGCCACCGCGGCGAGTCCTTCCTGCTCTGGGCGATCCTCAAGCTGCGCACGCGCGCCTTCAGGCTCGTGCGCACGCGCGGCGACCAGCGCCTGCCCAAGGCCAACCTGCCCAACACGTGGCTGCACCGCGACGCGGCCGACGCCGTGATCGCCACCAACAGCCGCATGGCGCGCCACTTCGTGCGCGAGATGGGCCTGCCCCGCTCCAAGGTCTGGACCATCCTCGGCGGCGTGGACACGGACTGCTTCCGCTTCGACGCTGCGGGCCGCGAGCGGGTGCGCGCGGAGTTCGGCTTCACGCCGGACGACCAGGTCGTGGGCATCGTGGGCCGCTTCGACGAGGTCAAGGGCCAGCGCGAGCTGATCGCCGCCATGGGCAGGCTCAGGCAGCGCGACGGCATGCACCGCGCGCGCCTCTTCCTCGTCGGCTTCCCCACCACCCTCTCCACGGAGCAGGTCATGGCCTGGTGCCGCGAGGCGGGGATCGAGGACGGCGTGCGCGTCACCGGGCCGCGCGACGATGTGGCCGCCTGCCTCTCGGCCCTGGACGTGGGCGTGTGCGCCTCCCTCTTTTCCGAGACCATCGCCCGCGCGCCCATGGAGATCATGGCCTGCGGCAGGCCTCTCATCTCCACCTCCGTGGGCGTGCTGCCCGACCTCATACCGCCCCAGGCCCTGTGCCGCCCGGGCGACGTGCCGGGCATGGAGGAGCTCCTGCTCCTCGCGCTCTCGCAGCCCGAGTGGCTCGCCGCCGTGCGCGAGGAGGAGCAGCGGACCATGAGCCAGTATTCGGGCAGGGATTTCCTGTCCCAGACCCTGAGCCTCTACCAGGGGCTCATCACCGGAAGCGGTGGAAACGGCTGAAACGGACGCCGCGGCGCGCGAGCCGCGCGGCCGGACGAAAGCAGGTATACGCATGCGCCAGCCCATCACCGCGGTGGTCCTGACCTTCAACGGACAGCGCCTCCTGCGGCAATGCCTCGAAAGCCTCGCCTTCTGCGACGAGATCCTGGTCGTGGACTCCGGGAGCACGGACGAAACGCTCGCCATCGCCGCAGAGTTCAAGGCCCGCGTCCTCACCCGCGCCTGGGAGGGGACCATCCCCCAGTTCACGTTCGCCTTCGAGCACGTGCAGACGCCCTGGATCATCACCCTCGACCAGGACGAGGTCCTCTCGCCCGAGTTGCGCGAGAACGTCCTCTCGCGCCTGGAGAACCCGGGCAACGCCTGCGGCTTCTGGGTGCGCCGCAGCTCTTTTTATTTCGAGCGCTTCATGGGCCACTCCGGCTGGTACCCGGACTGGCTCTTCCGGGTCTTCCGCGCGGACGGCTACGTGCTGCAGGGCACCCTGCCGCACGAGGAGTTCCGCCCCAAGGGCGAGGCCCCGAGGCTTCAGGCGGACATCATCCACTACCCCTACGAGGACCTGGCCGAGCACCTGCGCAAGATCTCGAGCTACACCAAGACCGCGGCCGAGATCATGTACGCCAGGGGCAAGCGCTGCGGCGTCACGGGCGCGATCTTCCGCGCGCTCGGGCGCTTCGTGAAGAAGTACGTCTTCAAGCGCGGCTTCCTCGACGGCCGCGCGGGCTTCGTCCTGGCGCTCTACGACATGCTCTACGTCTTCCAGAAGTACCTGCTGCTCGAGGAGATGCGCGTGCGGGAAAGGCAGGGGCGCAAGGAGCCCTGACCCCGGTCCCGGGAAGCTTGAACAGGCAGGAACGCGAAAAGCCCCGCGCACG
>NZ_ATHV01000032.1 GCF_000422205.1 Desulfovibrio sp. X2 | reverse complement strand
CCTCGAATTCGGCAAGTAGGAGAGCCCGCGGCGTTCAGGCGACGAATGCAGAAAGCCCCAGGAGGAGGACGTGCGGGGGCTTTCTGCATTCGTTGTGCGGAAGCGCGGCCTACTTCTTGCGGCCCGTGCGCTTCTCCCACAGCTTCATGTCCTTCATCTTCTTGCGGCGCTCACGCTGCAGGGACTTGCACACCAGCGCGGCCTTCTTGGGGTAGCCGTACTTGGCACGGTACTCGTCCGGGGTGAGGCCGTGGGTGGCAAGGTGCTTCTTGGTCAGAATCTTGAAAGCCTTGCCGCACTCGAGGCACTGGATGGATTTTTCCTTGATCGCCTTCTTGGGGTCGGCGATGATCTCGCCCTCTTCTTCCTCGGGGCGGGGTCCGGCAATGTTCTGGATGCCGCTCGAAAGGGCGCGCACCATGGAGAGCATCTCTTCCTCGGTCATGGTGCGGACGCTGGCCTGGGCCTTCACGATTTCCAACGCTTCTTTCAGAAAGTCGTCCATTTTCGGCTCTCTCCTTGGTTCCTTCTGATACGAAATTTTGTTGCCCTTTGCCGTGGGACGGGACGCTCTTGCGCCCTCGGTCTTCATTGGACACGGTCAAGGTTTCTATGCAAAACGATCATTGCTCTAGTATATGCATCGCTTCTTGGCAATACCTTCCGCAACTACAACAGAAAAAAAATGCCGCAGGCGCGATTTAAAACCGGAAGCAGACCCCAGCCAAAGACCGAATCCCGATTCTGCATCGACCTTCAAAGAGGAGGGGAACGGAACTGAACCCCAGTTCCGGACCGTTCAAAACCGGGTGTGTCAAGAGTATGTCAGGAATGCGTCGCGGCAACATCCGGCCGCCGGAAAGCCCCCGCAGTGCTCATGCGGCAGGGGCTCTCCCCGTCCTGTCGATCCGCGCCGGATGGGACACGGAATCATGTCCGGCGTTCATGGCGGAGCCGTATTGCGTCGCTGCTGCATATGCCCATCTATGCATCACCACCGCTGCACGAGCATTATCAGGCGCATCATCCCCGGGCCATGAGCAGGCCGAAATAGGCGAGCATGCACAGGCAGAGTCCGAAGCCGGAAACGGCCAGGAGCCGCTCCAGGCCGTTCAGCTTCGCGGCGCTCCAGGTGCGGCCTGCCGGGCCGAGCACGGGCTTGTCCTTGCGCTTGCCGAAGTACACGGCCGGGCCGCCCATGGCCGCGTCCATGACCCAGGCCGCAGCGGACATGGGCCAGCCCGCGTTGGGGCTTTCCATGCGGCGCGCGTCCGACCATATCCGGGTGAATCCGTCCTCGGGGCGCCTGCCGCCGAGCCAGCCGGCCGCGAGCAGCGCCAGGGCCGTCAAGCGGGCGGGCAGGAAGGCCAGCACGTCGTCGGTCCTGGCCGCGGCAAAGCCCAGGCGCTCGAAGCGGGGCGTACGGTAGCCCCACATGGAGTCCATGGTGGAGACCGTCTTGTAGGCCCACAGCAGCGGCACCCCGCCGAGGACCAGAAAGAAGAAGGGGGCCACGAGGCCGTCGCAGAGGTTCTCGGACAGGGTCTCGGCCAGCGCCTTGCGCACCTCGTCCGGCCCCATGGCCGAGGTGTCCCGCGTGACCAGCCCGGCGAGCAGGCCGCGCGCCTCGTCCAGTCGGCCGCCCTCGAGCGCCCGGGAAACCGCCCTGCCCTCGCGCAGCAGCTGCCCCAGGGCCAGCCCGGCGAACGCGAGGTAGAGCGCCACGAGCGGGCCGACGGCCGGGAGGCGGCACAACAGCTTGGCGACGAGAAACGCCAGGGCGGCGTTGCAGACAACGAAGGCGATGCCCGCAGGACGGCGCAGGTTCTCGGACAGCCGCACGGCCGCCGCCTCCTCGGCGTCGAGCAGGCGGCCGATCAGGCGGACGGGATGCGGCAGGCGCTGCGGATCGCCGAAAGCCAGATCCAGGGCCAGGGCGGCCAGGGGAATCCAATAGCCGGGAAAGCCGAAGATATCCATGCGCATGCTCCTAGTGGTGAGGCCGCAGCAGGCCGGGCGGAACGGATTTCCGTGCCCCGGCGCGTCGGGGCCAGGAGGCCGCGTACGCGGAGCATACCTTAAAGCGCACGGGAGCACACCCCCGGCGCACGAAAAGCCCTGTCGCAAGCCGGATCGAGGCCGTGAACGGCGGCTATCTGCCGGTGAGTCCGCCCGTCTGGCGATAGGCCTCGTAGAGGAGCACGGAGGCCGCATTGGCGATGTTGATGCTGCGCACCTGCCCCCAGATGGGGATGCGCACGTGGTCGGCGTAGCGCTCGAAGAACCAGTCCGGAAGGCCGCGGGTCTCGCAGCCCAGGACCAGGGCGTCGTCCGGCCGGTAGGCGAACTCGTGGTGCGGCGTGCCCCGCCTGGCGCTGGACAGGACCAGGCGAGACGGCGCGACCTTCTTCTCGAACTCCTCCCAGGTCTCCCAGACGGAGAGTCGCACGTGGGGCCAGTAGTCCAGCCCGGCACGCTTGAGGTACCGGTCCTCGAGCGAGAAGCCGAGCTTGCCCACGAGGTGCAGGGGGGTGTCCGTGGCCGCGCACAGCCGGGCGATGCTGCCCGTGTTGGGAGGGATTTCCGGCTCGAAGAGAACCACGTGCATGCTGGACTCCGAAAAAGAAAAAAGCCCTGGCGAACCAGGGCTTTTGATTCCGTGGTGGGCGATGAAGGATTTGAACCTTCGACTTCCACCGTGTGAAGATGGCACTCTAACCGCTGAGTTAATCGCCCGAAGGGAGAGACTAGATACGCAAAACCCCGGACCTCCGCAAGCCCTTTTTTCGGTTTTTTCCGGATTTGCCATGCCGGAGCCTTTCCTATAAGGCTTGCGGGACCGGGTAAACCACCCGAGTCCACTGCCTGGGGGGAATCCCATGCGGCTGCTCGTCACGGGCGGATGCGGCTTCATCGGCAGCAACTTCATCCGCCATCTTCTCGCCACGCGCGACGACGTCATCATCGTCAACCTCGACAAGCTGACCTATGCCGGCAACCCGCTGAACCTGCGGGACATCGAGGAAAAACTCGGCGGCTCGCGCTACCTCTTCGTCAGGGGCGACATCGCCGACTCCTGTCTGGTCGAGTCAATCCTGCGCGACCAGGCCATCGACGCCGTGGTCAACTTCGCGGCCGAGACCCACGTCGACCGCTCCATCGCCGACCCCGCGCCCTTCCTGACGACCAACGTCATGGGCACGCAGGTGCTGCTCGAGGTCGCCCGCCGCGTCGGGCTGGCCCGCTTCGTCCACGTCTCCACGGACGAGGTCTACGGCGCGCTCGGCCCCGAGGGGAAGTTCGTCGAGACGACCCCCCTCGCGCCCAACTCGCCCTACTCGGCCTCCAAGGCCTCGGCGGACATGCTCTGCCGCGCCTACTTCAAGACTTACGGCCTGCCCGTGCTGGTGACGCGCTGCTCCAACAACTACGGGCCCTACCAGTTTCCGGAGAAGCTCATCCCGCTGATGATCATGAAGGCCAGGAGCGACGAGGCCCTGCCCGTTTACGGCGACGGGATGCAGGTGCGCGACTGGATCCACGTGCTGGACCACTGCCGCGGCGTGGAGCTGGCCCTCATGAAGGGCACGCCGGGCGAGGTCTACAACTTCGGCAGCGACAACGAGAAGGCGAACATCGAGGTGGTGCGCACCCTGCTCGCCATCCTCGGCAAGCCGGAGAGCCTCATCCGCCACGTCACCGACCGTCCCGGCCACGACCGGCGCTACGCCATGGGCTTCGAGTACGCCCGCAAGGCGCTCGGCTTCACGCCGGAGATATCCTTTGCCGACGGCCTGGCCGCCACCGTGGCCTGGTACCGCGACAACGAGGCCTGGCTCGAATCCGTGCAGAGCGGCGCCTACCGGGATTTCATGGACGCCTGGTACGGAGATCGCCGATGAGCGGAGGCAAACGTGCCGTGGTCCTCGGCGGGCGCAGCGGCCTGCTCGGCCGGGCCCTGTGCGAGGCGCTCACGGCAGCGGGCTGGGAGGCCCTGCCCGTGGGACGGTCCGACTTCGACCCCTTCGACCAGGGGAAGCTGCGCGACCACTGCCGCGAGCACGAGGCCTCGGCCATCTTCAACACCGTGGCCTACACCGCGGTGGACAAGGCCGAGGACGACCGCGACGAGGCCTGCCGCCTGAACCGCAATCTGCCCCGCCTCATCGGCCTCACGGCGCGCGAGCTTGCCGTCCCGCTCGTGCACTACTCCACGGACTTCGTCTTCGACGGCAGGAAGGACGCACCCTACACCCCGGAGGACAAGCCCTCGCCCGAGTCGGTCTACGGCCAGACCAAGCTCGCCGGGGAGCAGGTGCTCTTCGAGATCGACTCGCCGGGGCTGCTCGTCATCCGCACGTCGTGGCTCTTCGGCCCGGGCAAGGAGAACTTCGTCTCCAAGATCCTCCACCTGGCCAAGGAGCGGGACAAGCTCAGCGTGGTCGCGGACCAGACCGGCTCGCCGACCTACACGCCGGACCTCGCGGTCAACTCCGTCCTGCTCCTCGAATCCGGCGCGAGCGGCCTCTTCCACCTCTGCTCGAGCGGCAAGGCGACATGGTGCGAGCTGGCCGCGGAGGCCATCAAGCTGGCCGGGCTGCGCTGCCGCGTGGAGCCCATCACCAGCGCCGAATGGCCGGCCAAGGCCAAGCGGCCGAGATACTCGGTCCTCGACCTGGACAAGTTCACCCACGCCACCGGGGCGACACCGCGCCCCTGGGAGCAGGGGCTGCGCGACTATGTCTTCAGGGATCTCGGTCTGACCGAGCACGACGACTAGCCGGAAAAGGCCTGCCCATCCTCCAGATAGCACAGGCAGCGCCCCTCGGTGCCTGCCACGTCCGCGGCGTCGGTCACGACCTGCACGCCGCGGCCGTCGTGCGTGACGCGAAAGAGCGGCACCACCTTCGCCCCCCCGGGCGCCTCTCCCGGCGGGCAGCCCAGCTCCTCCACCCGTCCCCGCCCCTCTGACACGGCGTCGGCCGCCTCGCCGATCACGAGTTCGGGGGGGAAGGCCAGGGGAAGCCCCTGGACCTCCTGGGCGAAAGCCTTCTCCGGCCGCACGGCCCGGCTCTGCCAGACGTGCCCGGCCCCCATCTGCCGCGCGGCCGGTCCGGCCACGAGCATGTTCAGGGCGTCGTTGCGCGAGAGGCACAAGAGCCGTCCGTAGCCCTCGTTGAAGGCCTCCTCGTAGATGTCCTCGGCCAGTACCTCGGCGCAGAAGACTCGCTCGCCCTGCGTCCGGACCTCTTCGCAGCGGTCGGCCCGCGGGTCCACGAAGACCACGGGCACGTGATGCGCGAGCGCCCGCGCCACGGCCCGCGAAAAGGGATTCAGGCCGACCAGGATGATGCCCGAGGTCTCGGGCGGGGTCCGCACCTTGAGGAGCGAGGCCAGCGGCCCGCCCATGAGCGTGGCCCAGCTGCCGGAGAGGAGCACCACCATGAAGATGGTGTCGAGCATGAGCACGGCCTCGTGCCCGCGCGAAGGCATGACCAGCCCGGCGTAGGCGGCGCTGGCCAGGCAGACGATGCCGCGCGGAGAGACCACGGCCGCGTAGAGCCGCTCGCGCGCGGGCACCTCGGTCCCGGCGAGCGCCGCGGCCACGGCCACGGGGCGGACCACGATGCCGAGCCCGGCGGCCACGAGGAGCATGCGCGGCCACTGCGCCGCGAGCAGCCCCGGGTCCACCGTGGCCGAGAGCAGGACGAAGAGCGTGCCCACCACGATCGCCGCGAGCTGGTCCTTGAAGTGGCGGATGGCGGCCAGGGTGCGCGGCTTCTGGTGCGCCAGGAAGAACCCGGCCACGGCCACGGCGATGGGACCGGAGTTGGGCACCAGATGGCCCGAGAGCACGAAGGTGCCCATGGCCACGGCGAAGGCCGCCACGCCCGGCAGCCCTTCGTCGTGCAGCGTCTCCACCAGCGGCAGGACCATGCGTGAAAGGAAGAGCCCGCCGAGCGCGCCGAGCGCGGCGCCCGCGCACAGCGCGAGCAGGAAGCCCGTCGCCAGCTCGCCTGCCTGCGTGGCCGGGTCGGCCAGGGAGGCGAACTTGAGGGCCACGGCGCTCAAGACCACGCCGATCACGTCGCCCCAGATGGACTCCCAGTGCAGCAGGGCGCGAAGCCGGGGGGGAAAGGAGAGGCTCTTGAGCAGCGGGCCGATGACGCTCGGCCCGGTGACCACGGCCATGACGCCGAAGAGCAGCGCGATGTCCCAGGACAGGCCGAGCACGAACCGGGCCAGCAGCGTGCCCCCGGCCGCGGTGATCGCGATGGTCACGCTGAGCAGCCGGGCGATGGCCTTGGGCGCCTGCAGGAAGCCGCGTGTGGAGAGCAGGAGGCCGCCCTCGAAGAGGATGATGGCCACGGCGAATTCGACCAGCGGCAGGAGTCCGTCGCCGAGGTCCGAGCTGCGCACGAGGCCCGCGCCCAGGGGGCCCGCCGCGAGCCCGGCCAGGAGATAGAAGAGGATGGCGGGCAGGGAGAGGCGCTTGGCGAAGATATAGCCGGTAACGCCGAGCACGAGGGCGAGGCTGACCGATCCCAGGGCGTGCAGTTCCATGGACGCCACTATCCCTGTTCCGGGGGCCTCGCGCAAGGGCGAAGGGCCTTTTGTTCCAAGCCTCGTCCCTTGACAGGTGGGGGGGCCGTTGTTACCCGCATTGAGCACTCCCATAGGAGCGAGCCATGCCCGAGGGCAAAGGAGACGCCGGACCATGCCGGTCCTGAACGAACGCGAGACGCGCACGCTGACCACCATCATCGAGCTGTACATCGAAACCGCACAGCCGGTGGGGTCGCGCACGGTCTCTCGCGCGTCCGGCCTCGGCCTCTCCCCTGCCTCGATCCGCAACGTCATGGCGGACCTGACCGAGAAGGGCTACCTGGAGCAGCCCCACACCTCGGCCGGCCGTGTGCCCTCCGCCCTGGCCTTCGAGCTCTACCTGGAGCAGGGCGTGCGCCCCGCGTTCCTCTCGGAGCCGGAGCGCCGCATCATCGTCTCCTCCCTGGGCGAGGCCGCGGGCGACATCTCGGACCTGCTGCGCCAGGCCTGCCGCCTGCTTTCCGGCCTGTCCAAGCAGGTCTGCATGGTCATGGCCCCCATGCAGGGCGAGGTCTGCTGGAAGCGCATCGAGTTTGCGCTCATCAAGCCCACGCTGGTGATGGTCATCCTGGTGCTCCAGGGCGGCCTCATCCAGAAGAAGCTCGTGGAGCTCGAGCGGCCGGTCACCTCGGACGACCTCGTGCGCTACGCCAACTATCTGAACGACCTCTTCACGGACAAGACCGTCTCCCAGGTGCGCGCCCACCTGCTGCGCGAGATGGAGCGCGCCAGGAGCGCCCTGTCCGAATATTTCACCCAGGCGCTGCGCCTGGCCAGCGAGACCGTCGCCGCCGAGAGCGAACGCGAGCTCTTCGTGGAAGGCGCGGTGAACGTCATCTCGCAGCCCGAATTCGCCGGTCCGGAGAGCATCCGCCGCCTGCTGTCCATGCTCGAGGAGCGCACCCGCCTGCTCGACATCCTGGACAGGGTCATGGAGTCGGGCGGCGTGCTCGTCTCCCTGGACCGCCTCGACCGCCTGGATCGTCCCGACAGCGCCGACCGCCAGGAGGGCATCGACGGCCTCATGGGCGGGGAGCCCTTCCCGGGCCTCTCGGTCATCGCCCGCCCCTACGGCGCCCAGGGACAGGCCATCGGCGTCATCGGCCTGCTGGGCCCCATGCGCATGAACTACGCCGGGCTCATGCCCGTGGTCTCCTGCACCGCCGACGCCATCAGCGACATCCTGCGCAAGCGTTTCTAGCGGGGCGCCCATGCGCCCCGTCCGCCCGGCCCACCGCACCCGCATGAAAGGTATGGAGGTACATAAGAGCATGTCCGAACATGAGAAGGAGATGGCCCCCGAGGCCCCCGAAACTGCCGAATCCGCCGAGAACGCCGAGGCCCAAAGCCCCGAGGAGGCCTTCCGCGAGGCCCTGCGCCGCGCCGAGGACGAGAAGCTGCGCGCCCTGGCCGAGCTCGAGAACGCCAAGCGCCGCCTGGAGCGCGAAAAGGACGAGTTCCGCAAGTACGCCACTGAGACCGTGCTCTCCGATCTCGTGCCAGTGCTCGACAACCTCGAGCTGGCCCTGGCGCACGGCCGCGGCAACGAGGCCTGCAAGGACCTCGTGATCGGCGTGGAGATGACAGTGAAGCTCTTCCTCGATTCCCTGGCCCGCCACGGCCTGGAGCAGGTCGGCGCGGTCGGCGACGAGTTCGATCCCGCCTGGGCCGAGGCCGTGGGCGTCACCGCGGATTCCGGACTCGAGGACAACCACGTGGCCGCCATTTTGCAGCGCGGTTACAAGCTGAACGGCCGGGTCATCCGTCCGGCCAAGGTCATGATCGCGAAAAACGCATAAAGTTTCCGTCTTGCCCTTTACTCCGCGAGAATTGTGGTTATACCTCGTGGTTGACTCGCGAATTCCATCGTCACGACGCAAAAATTCCATCTGTTGGAGGATTAATAATGGGCAAAATCATCGGCATCGACCTCGGTACCACGAACTCCTGCGTCTACGTCATGGAGGGCAAGGACCCCAAGTGCGTCACCAACCCTGAAGGCGGACGCACCACCCCCTCCATCGTGGCCTTCACGGACAAGGAGCGGCTGGTCGGCGAGATCGCCAAGCGCCAGTCCGTCACCAACCCGGACCGCACCGTCTACGCAGTGAAAAGGCTCATGGGCCGCAATTTCGACACGCCGCAGGTCGGCGAGTGGCTGAAGCACTGCGCCTACAAGATCGTCTCCGGTCCCAACGGCGAGGCAGCGGTCGAGGTAATGGGCAAGAAGTACACGCCGCCCGAGGTCTCGGCCATGATCCTGCAGAAGCTCAAGGCCGACGCCGAAGCCTACCTGGGCGAGACCGTGACCGAAGCGGTCATCACCGTGCCCGCCTACTTCAACGACTCGCAGCGCCAGGCCACCAAGGACGCCGGTCGCATCGCCGGCCTCGACGTCAAGCGCATCATCAACGAGCCCACGGCCGCCTCCCTGGCCTACGGCTTCGACAAGAAGCACAACCAGAAGATCGCCGTCTTCGACCTGGGCGGCGGCACCTTCGACATCTCCATCCTCGAGGTCGGCGACAACGTCGTCGAGGTGCGCGCCACCAACGGCGACACCTTCCTCGGCGGCGAGGACTTCGACCAGCGCATCATGAACTACCTGGTCGAGGAGTTCCGCAAGGAGTCCGGCATCGACCTCTCCAAGGACCGCATGGCCCTGCAGCGCCTGAAGGAGGCCGCGGAGAAGGCCAAGAAGGAGCTCTCCTCGGCCATGGAGACGGAGGTCAACCTGCCCTTCGTCACCGCCGACGCCTCCGGTCCCAAGCACCTGATGATGAAGATCAGCCGCTCCAAGCTCGAGGCCCTGGTCGAGGACCTGGTCGAGCGCACCATGGGCCCCTGCAAGAAGGCCCTGGCCGACGCCAACCTTTCGGCCAAGGACGTGGACGAGGTCATCCTCGTCGGCGGCATGACCCGCATGCCGCTGGTGCAGAAGAAGGTCGGCGAGTTCTTCGGCAAGGAGCCCAACCGCTCCGTGAACCCGGACGAGGTCGTGGCCATGGGCGCGGCCATCCAGGGCGGCATCCTGGCCGGCGACGTGAAGGACGTGCTGCTCCTCGACGTCACCCCGCTGTCTCTCGGCATCGAGACCATGGGCGGCGTGATGACCAAGCTCATCGAGCGCAACACGACCATCCCCACGCGCAAGAGCCAGGTCTTCACCACGGCCGCGGACAACCAGCCCTCCGTCTCCATCCACGTGCTCCAGGGCGAACGCCCCATGGCCTCGGACAACATGACGCTCGGCCGCTTCGAGTTGACCGGCATCGTGCCCGCCCCGCGCGGCGTGCCGCAGATCGAGGTGACCTTCGACATCGACGCCAACGGCATCGTCAACGTCTCGGCCAAGGACACGGGCACCGGCAAGGAGCAGTCGATCCGCATCACCGCCTCCTCCGGCCTCTCCGAGACCGACATCCAGCGCCTGATCAAGGAAGCCGAGTCGCACTCCGACGAGGACAAGAAGAAGCAGGCCCTGATCGAGGCGCGCAACCAGGCCGACCAGCTGGTCTACACCACGGAGAAGTCCCTGCGCGACCTCGGCGACAAGGTGGACGGGGCGCTTCGCGGCGAGATCGAGTCCAAAGTCAACGCCCTGAAGAGCGCGCTGCAGTCCGACGACGCCGACGCCATCAAGCGGGCCTCCGACGAGCTCGCCCAGGCCTCCCACAAGCTGGCCGAGCAGCTCTACGCCCAGAAGGCCCAGAGCGGCGAGCAGCCCCATGCCGGTGCGGACGCCCAGCCCGGCCAGGGCGGCGCATCCGGCGGCTCGGACGACGACGTGGTCGACGCCGACTACACCGAGGTCAAGTAAGCCGCGTCCCGCCCGCGGGACAAAGAATACGATCACGGCCCGGCTCCTCGATCGAGGAGCCGGGCCTTTTTATTGCCCGTCCTCCCGTCTTTCAGGCCTCCATCCCGAGTGCCGGGCCTTTTATTTCATCCGGTTCCCGGCTACACTTACCGGATGTTCGCACGACGCACAGTGATCATCCTCGTCGCGCTCCTCTCCCTGGCGGCGACCGGCTGCCAGAAGCAGCCCGCGACTCCCGTAGGTGCCCGCCCGGCCATGACGCCGGGCCTCCCCTTGGACGATGCAGCCGCCCAGGCCTGGGACAACCAGGACTGGGACAAGAGCGAGCTCTACTACGGCCAGATGCTCGAACGCGGTCAGGCCGCTCCTGCCCAGCGCCTGCAGTGGCACGAGCGCTACACCCTCTCGGCCCTGCGCGCGGGACATGCGCGCGGAGCGCTCGAAGGGCTCGACGCCTGGGCCCAGGCCGATCCCAAAGTCCGCAAGAAGCCTGCCTGGCGCGCGGCGCAGATCGAGATACTGGCCGCAACGGGCGAAACCGATTCCCTGCGCAAGGCGCTGGACTCCTTCGCCGCGGACAAGTCCATCCCTGCGGGCACCCGCTTCTCCGCGGTGCGCGCCGCGGCCGAGACCGGTCTGCGGCAGGAGCCCGACGCCTCCACCCTGACGCTCCTGAACACAGCCTATACCCTGGCCCCCACGGTCCAGGACAAGGCGGACCTCGAGGACACGGTGCTCTCCGCCCTCTCTCCGCTTTCCGCAGACAAGCTCCAAAGCCTCGCCGCCGCCGCGCCCTCTGGAAAGGAATGGAGCTTCCCCTATCCGCAGGTCCGCTTCCTGCTCGCGGCGCGCCAGGCCGATGCCTCATCCGAGGCCTGGGCCGGGTCCTGGCAGACCATGCGCGGCGTGATGGGGCGCTTTCATTTCGCCAAGCCCGCCCCCTGGACCGCCATCCTCGCCAAGTTCGAGGAGAAGCGCGGCGTGCCCACCATCGACCTGACCCTGCTCCTGCCGCTCTCCGGCCGCTTCGAGCAGGTGGGCTGGTCCATCCTGCGCGGCGCCGGTGCCGCGCAGTGGCAGCTCTCCCGCCAGGGCGTGCCGGTCACCGTGCACGTGATCAACACCGAGGACCGCGACTGGCTGGCGCAGCTCTCCGCCCTGCCCGCCGAGGCCACAGTGGTCGGCGGCCCGCTCGAGATGGAGCGCTTCCGGCAGCTCGCCGCCTCCTCCGAATTCGGCCGCCGCGCCGTGTTCGCCTTCATGCCCTCCCTCGGCGACGTCGAGGAAGGCCACGACGCCTGGCGCTTCTTCGACAGCCTCGAGGACCAGATCCGCGCCCTGGCGCGCATCTCCGTGCAGGACCTCGGCATCGAGCGCTTCGCGGTGCTCTACCCGCAGGAGCGTTTCGGCATGAAGGCCGCGCAGCTCTTCCAGGAGGAGATCGCGGCCAAGGGCGGCAGCGTGACGTCCACCGGCACCTACTACCCCGGAGACCCGCAGCGCTGGGGCCGTTCCGTGGCCGAGATGCTGCACGCGCCGGGCAAGGACTCCGTGACCGGCGACCGGCCGCCTCCGCCCGAACCCTCCTTCCAGGCCGTCTTCATTCCGGACGGCTGGGCCCAGGCGCAGCTCATCGTGCCGCAGTTCTTCTTCTACGAGCAGGACCAGCTCCTGTTCCTCGGCCCCGAGCTCTGGAGCCAGGCCATCGGAGCGGGCACGGACGCGGACATGCACTACTTCGGCATGTCGGTCGCGCCCGGCTCCTGGTGGCCGGAGAACCCGAGCCCCGGCGCCCAGGCCCTGCGCCAGAACCTGGACTCCATGGGATTGCCGCGCCCCGACTTCTGGACCGCGCTCGGCTTCGACTTCATCCGCTTCGGCGCCCGCCTGGGCAACCTGGGACGCGACTGGAACTCGCAGAGCCTGACGCGCCGCATGCAGTCCGCCGCGCAGATGGACTGGAGCCTCGCGCCCATCGCCTGGGACGATTCCGGCAAGGCGCGGGAGAATCTCTTCCTGTTCACTCCGGCGGACGGAGGGCTCTCGCCCACGGATCCCCAGGCCCTGAAGGAACGGCTCGAATTCGTGCGCGGCAAGCACGACGAACGCATCAAGGCGCTGCGCGAAAAATATGAGGCCGACCGCAAGAAGGCCGCCGGGCAGATCCACTAGCCCGCGCCGGTCGGCATGCATTCGACACGAGACGAGAGGATAGCGACATGAAGATCACCGCCGAGGACGTGGCCAGGATAGCCCACCTGGCCCGCCTGGAACTGACGCCGGAGAAGGCCGCGCTCTTCGCGCCGCAGCTCGGGCAGGTCCTTGAATACATGGACAAGCTGGGCCAGGTGCCCACCGAGGACGTCGAGCCCATGTACACGCCGGTGGAGCACGTCACCGTGCTCAGGCCCGACGAGGTGCGCCGCGAGTTCACCCGCGAGGAAATCCTGGCCAACGCGCCGGAGGACGACGGACAGTTCTTCATCGTCCCGAAGATCGTCTGATCCGGCCCGACGCCTGCCGACGTTCACTTCCAGACCAAGGATCGAGAAAAGCGACATGAGCGACCTGACTTCGAAGAGCCTGCTCGCACTGCGCGGAATGCTCCTGACCAAGGAAATCTCCGCCGAGGACGCCACACGCGCCTGCCTGGACCGCATCGCGGCAACCGAACCCAAGGTGGACGCCCTGCTCGCGCTGCAAGCCGACGCGGCCCTCGCCCGCGCGCGCGAGCTGGACGCGGACGGCCCGGACGCGGACAAGCCCCTGTGGGGCGTGCCCTTGATCATCAAGGACGTGCTCGCCATGCGCGGCGCGCCCACCACCTGCGGCTCGAAGATCCTCGAGGGCTTCGTCCCGCCCTTCGACGCCACGGCGGTGAAGAGGCTCAAGGACGCGGGCGCCGTGATCCTCGGCAAGGCCAACATGGACGAGTTCGCCATGGGCTCCTCCACCGAGAACTCGGCCTACAAGGTCACGCGCAACCCCTGGGACCTCTCCCGAGTGCCCGGCGGCTCCTCGGGCGGCTCGGGCGCGGCCGTGTCCGCGCGCCAGTGCTTCGCCTCGCTCGGCACGGACACCGGCGGCTCCATCCGCCTGCCCGCGTCGTTCTGCGGCTGCGTGGGCCTCAAGCCCTCCTACGGCCGCGTCTCGCGCTATGGCATGGTCGCCTACGGCTCCTCCCTGGATCAGATCGGACCGCTCGCCCGCAACGTCTCCGACGCCGCCCAGGTGCTCCAGGTCATCGCCGGACACGACGAGCGCGACTCCACCTCGGTCAAGTCCCCGGTGCCCGACTACATGGCCGCGCTCAAGGGCGCCGAGAGCCTGAAGGGCGTGCGCATCGGCCTGCCCAAGGAATACTGGGGCCAGGGCGTGGAGGGCGAAATACTGGCGCGCTGCCGCGCGGCAGTGGATGCCGCCGTGGCCGCGGGCGCCGAGATCGTGGACGTCTCCCTGCCGCATACCGACTACGCCATCGCCACCTACTACATCGTGGCCATGGCCGAAGCCTCGTCCAACCTGGCCCGCTTCGACGGCGTGCGCTACGGCCACCGCGACAAGGACGCCGCAGAGCTGCTGGACATGTACAAGCGCTCGCGCACCCAGGGCTTCGGCGACGAGGTGCAGCGCCGCATCATCATCGGCACCTACGTGCTCTCCTCGGGCTACTACGACGCCTACTACCGCAAGGCCGCCCAGGTCCGCCGCCTCATCCGCCAGGACTTCCTGGACGCGTTCGAGAAATGCGACGTCATCTGCGGCCCCTCCTGCCCGGTGCCCGCCTTCCCCATCGGCGGCGTGGTGGACGATCCGCTGACCATGTACCTCATGGACATCTTCACCATCTCCCTGAACCTCGCTGGGCTGCCCGGCATGAGCATCCCCGCGGGCCTCGGCGAGACATCCGGCCTGCCGGTGGGGCTGCAGATCTTCGGGCAGTACTTCAAGGAAGACGCCCTCCTCGCCGTGGCCCACGGCCTGGAAGCCCTCGTCCCCCCCCTGCCCGACCCCGCCGGGCTCAGGTAAGAAAGATGAAGAGAATCGGGAGAGGGGGAGGGAACCTTATCCAAAAGGTTCCCTCCCCCTCTCCCGCCCCCTCTCCCCTTCCCTCCAAAACTTTTTGCTATTCGAAAAGAACGTGACCGCAATGATCGCCGTGGCCCTGTCCGGCGGAAGGGACAGCCTGCTCGCCCTGGTCCTGCTGAAGGAAGCGGGGCACGAGGTCTGCGGCGTGCACGGCCGTTTCCTGGACGATGCGCCGGGCCGCATGCCGCACGACGAGCTCGCAGCAGAGCTCGGCGAACGCTGCGCAGCGCTCGGGGTGGAGTTCCACTCCCTGGACCTGCGGGAAGAGTTCGCACGGCTGGTCGTCGAACCCTTCGCGCGGGCCTACGCCGAAGGCCGCACCCCCAATCCCTGCTGCCTGTGCAACGCGCAGGTGAAGTTCAGCCTGCTGCTCGACCGCGCGCAGGGCTTGGGAGCGTCGCGCGTGGCCACGGGGCACTATGCGCGGCTCGAAATGCGAGGGGACGGGGAAGAGGAGGAAATCCGCCTGCTGCCCGGGGCGGACGAGGGAAAGGACCAGAGCTACTTTCTCTGCCTGGTGCCGAAGGATCGCCTGGCACGGGCCATCTTCCCGCTCGGCGGCTGGCGCAAGGAGCGCGTGCTCGCGGAGCTCACGCGGCGCGGCCTGCCGCCTCCGCTCCCGCGCGAGAGCCAGGAAGTCTGCTTCGTTCCCGGCGACGACTACAAAACATTCCTTGCGGGCCGCAGACATCCCCTGCCCGGCCCGGGCCCCATCGTCCTGCGGGACGCCACGGGAAGCGAGCAGGTCGTGGGCCGCCACCAGGGTCTGTGGCGGCACACCGAGGGCCAGCGCCGGGGCATCGGCGTGGCGCATCACGACCCCCTTTATGTCCTGGCCAAGGATTCCGCGCGAAACGCGCTCATCGTCGGCACGGCCGATCTGGCCCGCTGCAGGGGCGTGCGCGCATCGCGCCTGAACCTCCTTGTCGCGCCCGCGCGATGGCCCGCGAAGGTCCTCGCCCGGACCCGCTACCGCCAGGCCCCTGCCGAGGCCGAGGCGATCATTGAGGGCGACCGCCTCACCATCGTCTTCCCCACGCCCCGCTCCCTGCCCGCGCCGGGCCAGATAGCCTGCCTGTCCGACGACACGGGCCGCGTCCTGGCGGGCGGGATCATTGACGAGATCATTCCCGCGCTCTAAGTCTTTTCTCCGGGGGTGCCGCATGAAGAACGAACGCCGCCGCGTGCCCCGCAAGACGGTCCGCGGCCGAAACGCGATTCTGCTGGACGAGATCGTCCTCGCCGAGGTTCCGAACGCGGACGCAGCGGCGGGGGCGGCGCGACGCATCGCCTGCCGCATCCGCGACGTCGGCCCGGAGGGCATGCGCCTCGAGATGCGCGACGACGAGGGTGCAGCATCCTCCTTGTTCCCGGGCGCGCGGCTTCGCATCGCGCAGTGCCCCTCCGCCCTGCGCGAGCTGCTGGGCGGACAGAACGCCGAGGTCGTCTGGTCGCGGGACGCCGAGTGCGGCGTGCGTTTCGACGTCCCTCTGCGCTGTTCTTTGGCGCAATGGGCCGACGGCGCCGCCTACGTCAGCTTCTGAGCTCAGTTGCTGTCCCGAGCGCGCACCTCGCGCCAGAACTCGTTCTCCTCGGCAGTCTTCTGGATGTCCCACAGCCGGCTGGCCGTCTCGGGACACGAGAGGTCGAAGCCGAAGAGCTGCCCCACGTTCTGGCGCATCTCCATGGTCATGAAGGGCTTGAAGGTGGCGCGCACGTCGCCGAGCATCCTTCTGGCCTCGTCCTTCTTCCCCTGGCAGGCCAGGGTGCCGACGAGATAATAGCTCGACATCCAGTCTTCGGGATCGCGCGAGAGGTTCTCGCGCAGCACGGTCTCCGCCTCCTTGGGCTTGCCGTCCCAGAGCAGGGCAAGCCCCAGGCGGTCGCGCGCGGAATCGTAGTCCGGCTGCCCGGCAGGGACCTGGCTGTAGGCCTGCGCCGCCTCCCCGGGCTTGTCCTGGCGCAGCGCGGAGTTGCCCCGCGCATAGTCCGTGCATCCCGCGAGCAGCAGGAGTGCCGCGAGAAGGCCGAAAGCGGTGAATTGTCCTGTCCGTGGTGTCGTGAACGCCATGAAACCTCCTCCTAGTGTCGCGTCCGTGAAAAAAGTCGATATGCTGCGCAGGAGTCGTACGCGACACGTGAACCGGGCGAATGCACGGTTCCGCCGCCAGCGGCGTGAGCAAGCCGAAAACCACGTTTTCGGCGCAGCGATCTTCCGCAAAATACGGCTTTGCGTATTTTGCGGACGTCACACTAAAAGAGCGGCGCCCGCAGAAACGGGGGGCAATCGTAGATCAGGTCCGGGTCGCCGAAGGGCGGCGGCCTGTCTCGATAATCCTGCCGCTGCTCGGAAATCGCGAAGTAATCGAGCATCGTCTTCACGGCCTCGGGTCCGGGCATCTTCTTCTCTTCCACATACTCGGCCGTGCACTTGATCTCCATCTTCTCCTGGAAGGCGAAGGGGATGACGATGGTCTTGATCAGGCCGTAGCCCTTGTCGAACTGCTCCTGGCCCACATAGGCGAGGCCCAGGTAGAACTGTGTGCGCCAGTCGTCGGGATCGGCCGCGTGCAACTCTTCCAGCCGCTTGGCCGCAGTCTCGTACTCGCCCTTCCTGATGAGCAGCAGCATGGCCTCGCGATCCGAGGAATACGGGGTGACGGGCCGCGTGCTCCCGCCCACGGCGACGCTGCCGCCACCGCCCACGCCCACGCCTGTGGAACCGCTGCCCGCGAAGACTCCCACACGGCATCCCGTGCAAAGCGCTCCCAGACAGAAAACGAAAAACAGGATTGCATTGCGCGCATTCATGGGTATGCTTTCCGGCACGGACAATTTTTCTCCTATCCCTTCATAGCGCATCCGAATGAAAAGCAAAACGGAAATCACGGCCGAGGCCGAAAGCTTCTGCATCGTCACCCTGGGCTGCAAGATCAACCAGTACGAAACCGAGGCGCTGCGCGAGGCGTGGCTGGCGCGGGGGCTCGCCGAGCGGCCGGGAGCGGCCGATGCGGACCTCGTGGTGATCAACGCCTGCGCGGTCACGGCCAGGGCCGTGGCCGACGTGCGCGCCTCTGTCCGGGCAGCGAACCGGGAGAATCCAGAGGCCGCGATCATCGTCGTGGGCTGCGTGGCCGAGCAGGACCGGGCGACCATCGCCAAGCTTCCCGGCGTGGCCGAGATCCTGCCGCAGCGGGCCAAGGCGGCCCTGGCCGGTCTCAAGCCTTTCGCCTCCGACGGGGCCCCGGGCGAGGCGACGGACGAAGACGGGCGCCAGGCAGCGCCCAAAAGCTTCCCGGCGCTGCGCATCGCGGACTATCCGCGCGCCCGAGCCGTGCTCAAGATCCAGGACGGCTGTTCGCACGGCTGCTCCTACTGCATCGTTCCCCTGACGCGCGGCGCGAGCGTCTCCCGGCCCGAGGCCGACATCCTGGCCGAGGCCGAGCGCCTGCTGGCCGCCGGGGTCCGGGAGATATCGCTCAGCGGCGTGAACCTACGCCATTACGGGCGGGGACTCGGCAAGGGCATGAACCTCTGGCGCCTCGTGCGGCACCTGGAGAAACGCCTGGCCCCCGAGTGGGGAGACCGCGCGCGGCTGCGCCTCTCCTCCCTGGACCCGGCCCAGCTCACGGACGAGGCCTTGGAGACGCTGTCCGAGAGCCGCATGCTCTGCCCGCACCTGCACCTTTCCCTGCAGAGCCTGGCCCCGGCCGTGCTCGGCCGCATGCACCGCGGCCACTACGGTCCCGAGGACGTGCACCGCTTCCTGGACCGCTTGGGCGCGGTCTGGCCCGTGTTCGGCCTGGGCGCGGACTTCATCAGCGGCTTCCCGGGCGAGAGCGAGGGAGACGCCGAACGGACACTCGAGGCCGCGGCGGCCCTGCCCCTGACCTACGCCCACGTCTTTCCATACTCGCGCAGGCCCGGAACCGCCGCGGCCGCCATGTCCGACCAGGTGCCCGAACCCGAGAAGAAGGCCCGCGCGGCCCGACTCCGTGCCCTTGCCGGACGCAAGGCCAGGACCTTCCTCAAGCGCCTGGCCGCCCAGGAGCGGCTGGACGTGGTGCTGGAGAACGACTCTCCCTGGCGGGGGCGCTGCCAGCACTACGTGGAGTGCCGCGTGAAGGATGGCGCCGCGATGCCGCCCGAGGTCGAACGCCGGACCATCGTCGCCTGCCGTCCGGTGGGCGGCGGCCAGGGATTCATCGAAGTCGAGCCGCTCGGCTGAGCGGGCGCGGGCGTGTTTACGCCCGCGCCGCTTTGGCGTAGACAGGCCCGACCCGTCGCCGCGCCACAGCGGCGGCATTGCCCCGACAAGGAGACGACATGGTCAAGAGCATGACCGGCTTCGGGCGGGCGGAAATCTCCGCCGAGGCCTTCACCGCGACCTGGGAAATAAAGAGCGTCAACAGCCGCTTCCTGGACATGAAGTGGCGCGCCCCCAACTTCCTGCGCAGCCTCGAAGGCGAATGGGAGAAGATCCTGCGCGGCGTGGCCGGCCGCGGCCGGGTCGAGCTCTACTGCAACGTGCGCTTCACGGGCGGCGCGAGCGCGGGCCTGGCCTTCAACGCTCCCCAGGCCGGGGCCATGCTCGACAGGCTGGCCGAGTTCGCCGCCTCCCGCGGACTGGAATTCACGCCCGACGTCGGCCGCCTGCTGACCGTCCAGGCCCTGTGGCAGGAGCCGCTGGAGGAGCCCGACGAGGCCCTGGCCGGGACCGTGGCCAAGGCCCTGGGCGAGGCCCTCGTCGCCTGGGATCGCACCCGCGCCCAGGAGGGCGAAGCCCTGCGCGCGGACATCACCGCGCGCCTTGAGACGCTTCGCGGGCTGCGCGACCGCATCGCCGAGCGCACGCCCGCCCTGCCCGCCGAGAAGATGGCCGTGATGCGCGAACGGCTGGCCCAGCTCCTGAACGGCAGCGGCGCGGCCGTGTCCGAGGACCGCCTGCTGCAGGAGGCCGCCGTGGCCGCCGACCGCCTCGACGTCTCCGAGGAGATGACCAGGCTCGCCACGCACCTCACACGCATCGGCCAGGTCCTGGCCAAGGGCGGAGAGATGGGCAAGCGTCTCGATTTCCTGGTCCAGGAGTCGTTCCGCGAGATCAACACCTGCGGCAACAAGGCCCAGGACGCCGAGATCTCGCAGCTCGTGGTCGACTTCAAGGCCGAACTTGAAAAATGCCGCGAGCAGATACAGAATATCGAATGATGGCGGATGAATAGAATCAGGAGCTGGTGATGCAGAAACAGGGACTGCTGAACATCGGATTCGGCAACTTCGTGGTCGCCTCGCGCGTGGTGGCCATCGTCACGCCGACGTCCTCCCCCATGAAACGCCTGCGCGAGGACGCGAAGACCGAGGGGCGCCTCATCGACGCCACCCAGGGGCGCAAGACGCGCTCCATAGTCATCACCGACTCGGGCCACGTGGTCCTCTCGGCCATCCAGGCGGAAACCGTGGGCCAGCGCTTCGGCCAGCCCGAGGAGGAGGACGCGTGAGCCGAATCGGTCAGTTCTACGTCCTGTGCGCCCCCTCGGGAACGGGCAAGAGCACGCTGGTGCGCCGCCTGACCCGGGAATTCCCCTCCGTCCGCTTCTCCGTCTCCTACACCACGCGCGCCCCGCGAGAGGGCGAGGTGCACGGCAAGGACTACTTCTTCACCGACAAGGACGAGTTCATGCGCCTTGCGGGCCAGGGATTCTTCGCCGAGTGGGCCGAGGTCCACGGCAACTGCTACGGCACTCCCCTCGAATTCACGCGGGGCCTGGCCGAGCAGGGCTTCGACGTGCTCTTCGACATCGACGTGCAGGGCGCCCGCCAGCTCAAGGAGAGCCTGCCCGGGGCCTGCTTCGCGATGCTCCTGCCGCCGTCGCGGGCCTCGCTCGAGGCGCGCCTTCGCGGCCGCGGCACGGACGACGAGGCGACCATCGCCAAGCGCATGAGGAATGCCGCGGGCGAGCTGGCCGCCGCCGACATGTTCGACTACTGGATCGTCAACGACGACCTCGAGAAGGCCTACGACTCGCTGCGCGCCGTGTATCTTGCCCGCACCCTGGTCCCAAGCGCCGATCCCGGCCAGGTTTCCCGCCTGCTGGCGCAATGGGAGGGGGCGTCGTGAGCCGCGTCCCGAACGCTGAGCTCGTGGTCGCCCTGGACTTTCCGAAGGCCGAGGAGGCCGTGGCGCTGGCGAAAAGCCTCGCGGGCACGGTCCCCTGGGTCAAGGTGGGGCTCGAACTCTTCGTGGCCGAGGGGCCCGGGATCATCGCGCGCTTCAAGGAGATGGGCTTCAAGGTCTTCTGCGACCTGAAGCTTCACGACATCCCGAACACCGTGCGCGGTGCGGTGCTGTCCGTGGCCGCGACCGGCGCGGACATGGTCACCCTGCACGCCTCGGGCGGCGCGCGCATGCTCCAGGCCGCGGCCGAGGCCCGCGCGACGCTTCCGCGCGCGAACGCCCCCCTGCTCATGGCCGTGACCATGCTCACGAGCCTCGCCGCCGAGGACACGGACGGGATATATGTCAAGCCGCCCTCGGCCATGGCCCTTGACCTCGCGGGGAAAGCCTTCGACAATGGCATGGACGGGGTGGTCTGCTCGCCGCACGAGGCGGGCGCAGTGAAGGCCGCGAACGGCCCGAATTTTCTTTGCCTCACCCCGGGCATCCGCCTCGCGGCGGCGAACGACGACCAGCGCCGCACGGCCACGCCAGGCCAGGCCGTGGCCGCGGGCGCGGACTTCCTGGTCGTGGGCAGGCCCATAACCAGGGCCGCGGACCCGGCCGCCGCAGCGACGGCGGTCATCGAGGACATGCGCCGCACCTCCCCCGGGAGCTGAAGCCGACGCAGCGGACCAGGAGCACACTGCATGGACATGCGCTACTCACCCGACCCGACCGGCTCCGCCGCCCCCGAGGACAAGGCCCCGCAGGCCGCCTCGCGGCGCGAGGAGATCAAGGGCGTCTTCTCCACCCAGTCCGTGGTCAAGTTCGGCACCGGGGCCACCAGCCGCCGCACCATCCAGAAGACCTTCTGGTTCGTGCAGGAGCAGGACGACGACTCCATCGAGGTCCAGCCGCTCAACAAGAACTACATCCCCTCGGGCCCCAAGCGTCAGGTGCCCAAGGAGGAGTTCCTCCAGAAGTTCTCTCCCGAGCCGGAGTTCTACGTCTCCACCGTCTTTCCCAAGATGCAGGAACTCTCCGGGACCATCTCGCGCGGCGAGAAGCACCGTGAGAGCGGCGAGCTCTACAGCGCGGAGTTCGAGTTCAGCCACGCGCTCAAGGTGGACGAGGAGAACGTGCGCGCCAACTTCGGCCTCGGCCTGACCTACATGGACCGCGGCGAGAAGAACAAGGCCAACGACATCTTCGAGCGCCTGGTCAAGCTCGACGCCGCCTTCGGCAGCGAGCACAAGCACCTTTTCAACGACTTCGGCATCAACCTGCGCAAGAGCCAGATGTACGACCAGGCGGTGCAGTACTACCGCCGCGCCATCGAGCTGACGCAGGAGGACGACCATCTCTGGATCAACATCGCCCGGGCCTATTACGAGAAGGGCGACATGAAGAGCTGCGCGGACCATCTGCGCCGGGCGCTCGAGATGAACCCCGGCAGCGACGACGCCAGGCAGTTCTGGAACTTCCTGGTGCGCCGGGGATACATCTCCGACTCGGGCGAGGTGAAGGAGCGCGCGCGCGACAAAGGCGCGGACAAGGGACGCGGACGGGCCAAGGCCGCTCCGAAGGCGGACGGCCCCAAGGCGGCAATGGACAAGGGCGGCCCCGCGGCCGAAAGCGGCGCGGACACGGCGGAGTCCGGCGGCAAGGCCTCCGGAAGCATGACCCTGAACCTGCCCAAGTTCTAGGAGGGCCGCGAGGCACGCCATGAGTCTCGAACGCGGACAGCAGTTCCTGCGCCAGCTCGCGGGGGTCCACCACGACCTGCCCTTCTCCCCCAAGATCCTGCAGCGTCTCTTTTCCCAGACCGGCCAGGAATCCACCGCCTCGCTGCACGACATCGCCGAGACAATCGCCCCGGACCAGGGACTGACCACGCGCCTTCTGGCCGTGGCCAACTCCGCCTTCTACGGCCTGCAGTCCCAGGTGACCTCCGTGCATCGCGCGGCCACGGTGCTGGGCATCAAGGACATCCGCAACATCGTCATGGCCGTGGGCGTGCACGGCATGCTCAAGGGCTACACCCTGCCCGAGGAGCTCGACCTCCTGGCCTACTGGCGGCACCAGCTCACCGTGGGGCAGACCGCCTTCCAGCTGGCCGCGGAGGCGGGACGGCCGGAGAGGGACAACCTCTTCACCGCTGGCCTGCTGCACGACCTGGGCAAGTTGATCGTGGCCATGCACGCCCCGGGTGACTGGCTGGCAATCGAGCGGCTGCGCCAGGAACGGGGCATCCCCTACCGCAAGGCCGAGGACGCCTACTGGGGCCTCGAGCACGGCGTGGTCGGAGCGCTCGTGCTCAAGTCCTGGGATCTGCCGCCCGATCTGCACGAGCCGATCAACTGGCACCACTCCCCCCTGGCTGCGCCGGACTACCGGCAGCAGGCCCTGTTCCTCTGTCTGGCGGACATGCTGGTCAACCTCGAGAGCGGCGGCGAACCGGTGCCGGAGAAGGCCGCCGACGCCCTGTCCGAGCACCTCGGCCTGCCCTTCGACCGCTCACAGGAGCTGGCGCGGGATGCCGCGGCAGACGAGGGCATCGATCAGTTCATCTCCGAGGTCATGCACTGAGATGTTGCCCTCCAAGCGCTGGAAATTCAGGGATGCGCCCCCGCCCGCCCCTGCCGAGGACCTTTCCGTCGCCGCCCAGCTCGGCGTCTCGCCCTTCCTGGTGCGCCTGCTGCGCTCGAGGGGCCTGCCCACGGCCGACGCCATGGACGTCTTCCTCAACCCCGGCCTGCGCCATCTGTCCCCCCCGGAATCCTACCCCGGCATGACCGAGGCGGCGAAGGTGCTGGCGCAGGGCCTCGGCGAGGGCAGGACGCTCTGCGTCTGGGGCGACTACGACGTGGACGGCGTGACCAGCACCGCGCTGGTGCTCGAATTTCTGCGCGCACGAGGCATAGCCGCCCGCCACCACATCCCGGATCGCAGGACCGAGGGCTACGGCCTGAACACGGAGAACATCGAGCGCCTGGCGGCCGAGGGCGTGGGGCTGCTCCTGACCGTGGACTGCGGCATCTCGGCCGAAGCCGAGGTGGCCAGGGCGCGCGAACTCGGCATGACGGTGGTGGTCAGCGACCACCACCTGCCGCCCGAGACGCTGCCCGAGGCGGACGCGGTCTGCGATCCGAGGCTCTGCGACTGCCCCTGCGCCCATCTCGCGGGCGTGGGCGTGGCCTTCCTGCTCATGGCGGCGCTGAACCGCCTCCTGCCGGGCGAGCCCGCGGACATGCGGGAGCTGCTCGACCTGGTGGCGCTCGGCACCCTGGCCGACATCGTCGAGCTCTCGCCGCAGAACCGCATCCTGGTGAAAAACGGCCTGCTCGTGCTCAAGGACGCCAAGCGTCCCGGCATCTTCGCCCTCAAGGAGGCCGCGGGCTTCAACCCCACGGCAACGCTCGACGCGGGCCAGGTGGTCTTCGGGCTCGCGCCGCGCATCAACGCCGCCGGACGCCTGGGACAGGCCGGGGACGCCCTGGCCCTGCTCCTGGCCCGCGACAAGGCCGAGGCCCGGCCATTGGCCCAGAAGCTGGACGTCATGAACCGCGAGCGGAGGAGCGAGGAGGAGGACATCTTCGAGGCCGCCTACGCCCAGGCCGGAGGCTTGGCGCACAGGCCCGCCCTGGTTGTCGCGGGCGAGGACTGGCACCCCGGGGTCATCGGCATCGTCGCCTCCCGCCTGGCGGACCGCTTCTACAAGCCCACCCTGGTCCTGACGCGCGAGGATGACGCCTTCAAGGGCTCGGGCCGGAGCATCCAGGAATTCGACCTGCACCGCGGGCTCTCCGACTGCGCGGAGCTGCTCTCGCATTTCGGCGGACACCGCCAGGCCGCCGGGCTGCACCTGCCCATGGAACGCCTGGACGCCCTGCGCGACGCCTTCGACGCCGCCGTCGTCGGCCAGATAGGTACCGCCCCGCTGCAGCCCGGCCTCACGCTGGACGCCATGCTCCCCTTCTCCGAGATCACGCACACCCTCCTGCGCGAGCTGGCGATGCTCGAACCGCTCGGTCCGGGGAATCCAGAACCGGTCTTCGCCTCCGAGCGCGTGGTCGTCGAGGGCTACGATCTTTTCGGCCGCGACCGCTCCCACGTGAAGCTGCTCCTGCGCGAGCCCACGTCCGGTCTTGCCATGCGGGCCAAGGCCTGGCGCATGGCGCCGATCCTGCCGCGCAGCATCTCGGGCAAGGAAGTGCGCGTGGCCTTCGTGCCGCGCATCGACACCTGGAGCGGCGTACCGACCATCGAGGTGCACCTGAAGGACCTCCGCCCGGATTGATCGCGCCTTGCTCCGCGGATTCGAACGGGATAGGAAAGGAATACGAGACCCCATGCGAAAGGAATCGGACATGAAACGGCTGCGAGAGCTGCTGGTCAAAAGCAAGAAGGCCGAGGCCTTCTACGCTTGGTTCCCGCTCATCCTGCTGCTGGTCGGCCTGTGGCTCATCTACGGCATCTTCTCGCCCTTCCTGGACACCATCATCTTCGCCATCGTGCTCGCGGCAATCTTCAAGCCGCTGTACAACAGGGTCCTGCCCCGCCTGGGCGGCCGCGAGACCATCGCCGCCCTGCTCGTGGCCCTGCTCATCGCGGTCTGCATCCTCGTCCCGGCCGTGGTCTTCTTCGGCGGCATGATCGGCCAGGGCAGGGAGGCCGTGACCGAGATCACCACCTGGCTCAAGACGCACGACCTGAAGACGCTCATCCAGAACGAGGCCGCCTCGGCCTGGCTGGCCCGCCTCCAGGCCGCCGTCCCCTTCGTGGACCTCTCCCAGTACGACATCCCCGCCCGTCTGCTCGGCATCACCCAGGCCTTCGGGCAGCGGCTCCTCTCGCTGAGCACGATGTTCCTGGGCAACGCGGTGGTCTTCCTGATCCACTTCGCCCTGATGATCTTCTTCCTCTTCTACCTGCTGAAGGACGGGCGGGCCTGGCTCGACAAGCTCGTCTCCCTGGTGCCCATGCGCAACGAGCAGGTGGAAGCCGTGTTTCTGCGCCTGCGCAAGGTCGGAAAGGCGGTGCTCGTGGGCGGCCTGCTCGTGGCCCTGCTGCAGGGATTGGTGGGGGGCGTGGGCCTGGCCCTGGTGGGCGTGCCCGGCCTCTTCTGGGGCACCATGGTGGCGTTCTCCTCGCTCATCCCGGTGGTCGGAACCGGTCTCATCTGGGTGCCCATGGCCATCTGGCTGCTGCTCATCGGCCGCTGGGAAGCCTGCGTCTTCCTCTCCGCCTGGTACCTGATCCTGGTCACGCACATCGACACCTTCCTGCGCCCCTACTTCATGAGGGGTTCGAGCCAGATGCCCGTGCTCTTCATCTTCCTGGCCGTCATCGGCGGCGTGAACGCCTACGGTCCGCGCGGCATCCTCTACGGCCCGCTGATCCTGAGCTTCGCGACGGCCATGATCCGCATCTACGGCCAGGAGTACGCCCACGTGCTGTCCAGCGACGAACGCCTGCGCTCCATGGCCTGCGAGTCCGAGCACAACGTGCACTCGCCGCTGCAGGACCCTGGATCGAGGCCGACCGAGGAGAAGATATCCTGGGAAGAAGCGGCCAAGAAGAGCGGAGGCGAAAACGATTCCGACACTTCCGCCAAGGGGCCGTCCTCCGATTCCTGATCCCTCTTCGCCCACGGCCCGGGGCCGTATCCAGCCGAAGAATCAGTACGACGCTGCCGACAACGAAGCCCATAGATGGGCGGCCACAAGGGCCCGCCAGGGGGAGAACTGCGCGAGCCACTCCCTGGTGTACGCCGCATCGACCTTCTCCTCGGAACCGAGCAGCCTGCCGAGCCCGCGCCGCACGGCCACGTCGCCGGAGAGATCCCCGTCGAGCCAGCCGAAACCGCGCAGCAGGACGTAGTTCACGGTCCACGGACCTATGCCGCGCACGTCCAGGAGACGCTCGCGGATACCCTCCGCGGTCTGGGCGTCGAGCCGTCCATGCAGCCAGGAATCCTCCCATGCGTCCAGGGGCAGTTCGCCGCCCGCCGTCATGCGGGCGAGTTCGAGCAGCGTCCGCGCCTTGGCCACGGAGTAGCCGGCCTTGCGCAGGGTTTCGCTGCCGAGCCCTGCGACGCATGCGGCGTCCGGGTGGCAGAAGAGGCCTGAGGAGTGGCGGATGTCTGCGGCTTGGATGAGCTTCCTGCGCATGGAGATGGCCGCGTGAACGCTGATCTGCTGCCCGGTCACGGCCCAGGCCAGGGCCTCGAAGGGCGTGGCCGCGGCGGGCACGCGGAGCCCTCGTTGCCGCGCGATCAGGACGCCGAGTTGGGGATGGTCGGCGAAACGCCGCTCGAACTCCTCCACGGGCTGGCCCAGGCCGAGCATGCGCCGGACCATGGCCTCGAAAGAGGGACGCTCCTTCTCCGCCGCCGGACCGTCGAGGTCGAGCCGCGCCTCGGCGCGGCCGGGCAGCAGGTCGATGAAGAGCAGCCCGGGGACGCCGCTCCAAAGCAGGCCCTTGCGCAGCGAGTGCTCTTCGACCCGCTCAGCCACGGCCTGCGGATCACGGCGATGGAAGGCCAAGATGTCTCCTGGCCGAAAAAATCCGGAGAAAGCGAGCGAGCAGGTCAGCGGCTGGATCGTGGAGTGGACGGCGTGTTCGGGCATGGCACACCATGCGGCAAGGACGTTTTTTTTGCACCCCGGTTCCTGCCCAGCAAATCGCGGCAGTGTGCGAAAGACTAGATCATCAGGTTGATCGAAACGGAGCCGATCGCGTCCGCGGCCTGTCGGCTGCCTGCATCGTCCGCCTGTCCGGGCTGCGCCTCCGAGGCCGCGGCGGCGCTTTCCACAGGGGCCCCAGCCTCCGCAGTCTGCGAATTTGCGTCGGCTCCCTGTGCGGCCTGTCCGTTGTCACCCTGATCCTCACGAGATTTCGCCGCGGGGTCGGACGCCCCGTCCTGATCCAGGCCGCCTGACTTGTCGAGCATGCTGTAATACCGGCTGACCATGGACGTCTTCAATTGCCGCGTGATGGAGAACGACTGCAGGGTGGCGGCCACATATCTCGATTGCCCCGCCCCGGCGGCGGGAATGATCAGCCCGCTCATCAGCCCGGATGCCGAGGATCTCGAGTCCGAGGCGGAGCGGCCGAAGGAAAGCTCGTCTCCGGCGCCCCGCGCAGCCCCCATCCGCTTCACGGCATCAAGAGCATCCGAGCGGGGTATTGCGGAGCGGACCACCATACCGACGCTGCCGATCAGGCTGGAGTTGGGACTGGAGTTCAGGCTGGCTGCGTTCATCTCTGGTCCTTCCGAGGAAGAAATCGCAACATGAAATCCTCTATGCATACTATCGGTAAAGATCAGCCGAAACTTTACCCTCCGCAGCTCTGCCCTTTGATCCGATCTGGCTCAGGTTCATCCCGGACAGGCCGAGAGGCTCCGGCGCGACATCAGCGGGCCCGGTGCGGGGCCTTGGTCCAGCTTCTGAGCCTGGGCGCGAAACCGTCCGGCTTCGCGGCCAGCCATTCGCGCCAGCGTGCGATACACCCGTCGGCCAGGATGCTCTCGAGACTGTCGTAGGAGACGGCCAGCTCCTTCTCGCTGAAGGTCTGGTGCAGCGTGGAATGGCAGGCGCGGCAGAGCCCTATGGTAGCGCTCAGGTCGCGCCCGGCAAAGGCCGCCCGCCGTTTGAGCCTCTTGTGCAGGGCGCGCGGCACGAGATGGTGGCGCGTGAGCGGAGCCTGGCGGCCGCAGATGGCGCAGACCTCTCCGTTCGCTGCGTCGCAGGCCGAATCCGTGGCGCGGGCCTGAAGCGGACTCCCGTTCGCATCGCTCATGCGCGAGACATACGACATATCCCGTGGGCGCGCCACGTCCGGCACCGTCTAGTTTCGACGGCGCTCCGTCCTGAATTCGCGCAGCAGGCCGAAGGCGAACTCGGCCAGGGCGACCCCTCTGTCCAGCAGGCGGCAGCCGTTCCTGAGGCCGCCCAGGAACTCGCGGACATTCAGAACGCACAGGCGCCGCCGCAACTCGCAGCACAAGGCCAGGCGGCCCTTCTCCTCCTGGATGCGCCTCAATTTTCGGTCGAGAAACATGCCGCGTCCTTCTTCAGCTCTTCCAAGGTCTGGGCAAATGCCAGGGGGTTGCGGTCCAGGCGGCGGCCGAGCGAGACGAATGCGAGGACGCCCGCGAGCACCGCCGCTATCCCCATGGCAAGGAGCCCGAAGAGGCGCCACTCCGGGGGCAGGAAAAAGACCCCGGCGAGAATCAGCAGCAGAAGGCCGAGCACGCAGGCGACCACGCCCAGGCTCGCCAGAAACAGCGCCTGGAAGAAGCGTATCTTGGCCTCGCGCAACTCCAGGGACAGGAGGGCGAGCCGGTCCTGGAGGATATCGAGGCTCATCTCCCCGAACCGGCCCGCCGTGTCCGTCACTCCGTCAAAGGCCCGGGACAGTCTGCCCATCTCATTTCCTGGACATGAGCCAGCCCAGGAGCAGACCGGCGACGAAGGTCCCGCCGATTGCGTAGTACGGCTTCGCGTGGATGAGTTCGTCGGCGGCCCTGACGTCCTCGCGCAGGTGCTCCTTGAGCACCCCGTACTCTTCCTTGGCGTCGTCGAGCCGTTTGGCCAGTTCGTCCCTGGCCGACTTGACGCGATCGTCCACCTCGTCCGTCGTGGCGTCCACGAGGGCCTGGGCATGGGTGATGATGCTTCTGAACTCCCTGCTCATGCTCTTGGGAATGGTCGTCGCCATGGGGAATCCTCCTTGTCGTGCGGTCGGCGGCAGAACGTCGACCGTCGGTCAGATTTCGGATCTTCCCGTCACCATAACGCCAAAAAAACGAATCTGTCGAGCGCGGGCGGAAAATTTTCCGCCTCTCGCCGGAGGAACGGAAGGAAGATGACTGGGGCGCGCGGCACAGAGGCCCTGCGGCGGGAAGGCGGAGAAGGAAAGGCCAGGGAACGGAGGGAGGGATCAGGCCGGTGCGCAATTCCCGCCGGATTTTCCGGCGAAGAGCGCGGCGTTGTAGCTGGAGCGCACGAGCGGCGCGCAGAACATGTGCGGCACGCCGAGAGAACGGCCGTAGGCGGCGTATTCCTCGAAGACGTCCGGATGGACGTAGCGCTGCACGGCCGGGTGGGCCAGGCTCGGTCGCATGTACTGGCCCACGGTGACGATGTCGCAGGAGGCGGCGTGCAGGTCGCGGATGACCCCGCGCACCTCCTCGTCCGTCTCGCCCAGTCCGACCATGATGCCGGACTTCACGCGCACGCCCGGGAAGAGCCGCTTGGCCGCGGAAAGGACGTCCAGGCTCTGGCGGTATCCGGCCCTGGGCCGCACGGCGGCGTAGAGGCGCGGCACGGTCTCCAGATTGTGGTTGAAGACGTCGGGCCGCTCGGCCAGCACCGCGGCGAGCGCCTCCTCGTCCCCCCCGAAGTCGGGCGTCAGGACCTCGGTCGTCAATCCGGGGTGGGCGGCGTGAAGGGCGCGCAGCACGGCCGCGAAATGGCCTGCCCCGCCGTCCGGCAGGTCGTCGCGCGTGACGGAGGTGACCACGACGTGCTTGAGCCCCAGGCGCCGCACGGCCTCGGCGATGCGCTCGGGCTCGTCTGGCTCGAGCGGCTCGGGCCGACCGGGAGCGATGTTGCAGAAGGCGCAGCCGCGCGTGCAGACCCGGCCCATGATCAGGAAGGTGGCCACCGAGGCGGAGAAGCACTCGAACTTGTTGGGACAGCGCGCGGACTGGCAGACCGTGTTCAGGCGCAGGTCCGCGAGCAGCTTCGCCGTGCCGCCGCAGCGGCCGGACGAGGGCAGCTTGACCCTAAGCCAGGGGGGAATGCGCAAAACGTTTTCGGATGGCATCGGCGAGTACGTCCTTGACCTCGGCCACACTCGGGGATTCTTCCCCGCGCTCGATCTGCAGCGAGGTGGGTCGGGCGCCTTCTATCCCGCAAAGCGTGATCAGGTCAAACAGGGAGAGGTCGCGGCCCACGTTCAGCGCCAGGCCGTGCCAGGTGGTCCAGCGGCGCACGGCCACGCCTATGGAGCAGAGCTTGCCGCGCTCGGTCCACACGCCGGGAAAGCCCGCCCTGCTCTCGGCCGCGACGCCGAACGCCGCCGCCGTCTCCACCACCGCCCCTTCGAGGTCCGCGAAGAACCGCCTGAGGCCGCCGGGACGCCTGGCCACGTGGAAGACGGGATAGGCCACGAGCTGGCCGGGGAAATGGCAGGTGATCTTGCCGCCGCGCGCGGAGTGCGCGAGCGTTATGCCCCGCTCGGCCAGATAGGCGGGCGCGGCCAGCAGGTGCTCACCGCCGCCGTGGCGGCCGAGCGTGATGACCGGGGGGTGTTCCAGCAGGTAGAGGGTGTCCTCCTCCCCGGCGGCCACGCGGTCGAGCCGCTCGCGCTGGATCGCTTCGGCATCGGAATAGGCGACGAGCCCGAGATCGATGATGCGCATGCCTTACTCCGGCACCGTTTTCCACAGCCTCGCGGCATGGTCCTGTTTGACAAAAAACCCCGAAAGAATGATGATCCGTCCGCTTAACGCCAGGAATATTGGTTGGTCAACCACACAATCGCCCCCTGCCGGCGGGACGGGGCTCCTGGTGTCGCGTCGTTCTTTTTTCACAACCCAACCCTTGCTGGAGGCAGGCATGTCAGTGGAAGCAACCATGCACGTCGTCAGACCATCGCGTAGGGACGCGTATCTGGATTGGATCCAGATGCTGACCGGCGCGCTGCTCATTCTCTTCATGTGGTCGCACATGATCCTGGTGTCCTCGGTGATACTCGGACAGGGCGCGATGAACGCGCTCGCCCACTTCTTCGAGGCCACGTACATGGCCCAGGTCGGCGGCCCGCTCATCTTCCTCGCCTTCCTCCTGCACTTCGTCCTCGCGGCGCGCAAGGTCCCCTTCCGCGCCGAGCAGCAGAAGACCATCTGGGAACACTCCAAGATGCTGCACCACCGCGACACCTGGCTGTGGATGGTCCAGGTGGTCACGGCCATGATCATCCTGATCATGGGCTCGATCCACATGTGGGTCGTGCTCACCAGCCTGCCCATCACCGCGGCCAAGTCCGCCGCGCGCATCCAGGGCGGCTTCTGGTTCGTCTTCTATCTCGTCCTGCTGCCCCTCATCGAGCTGCACGTCTCCATCGGCTTCTACCGCATCGGGGTCAAGTGGGGCTTCATCAAGACCGATACCCGTCCCCGGGCCAAGCGGGCCGAGAACCTGCTGTTCATCATCTTCGTGTCCATCGGCCTGATCACCCTGCTGCGTTTCCTGACCTTGGCCGTGTAAAGGGGGCGAATCAATGCAGACCTTCTATTCCGACCTTCTCGTCATCGGCGCCGGCCTGTCCGGCGAGCGCATCGCCGTGGAGTCGGCCGCGGCCGGCTTCTCCGTCATTGTGCTCTCCATCGTCCCGGCCCGCCGCTCCCACTCCTCGGCCGCCCAGGGCGGCATGCAGGCCGCGCTCGGCAACTGCGCCATGGGCAAAGGCGACAGCCCGGACGTGCACTTCCTCGACACCGTGAAAGGCTCCGACTGGGGCTGCGACCAGGAGGTCGCCCGCCTCTTCGCGGACACCGCGCCCATCGAGATGCGCCGCCTGGCGCACTGGGGCGTGCCCTGGAACCGCGTGGTGCCGGGCAAGTCCTTCTACTTCAAGGGCGGCGAAAAGTTCGAGAAGTACGAAGAGCCCGAGAAGGAGGGCCTGATCACGGCCCGCTCCTTCGGCGGCACGGCCAAGTGGCGCACCTGCTACACCTCGGACGGCACGGGCCACGCGGTCATGTGCACCATGGACAACCGCTGCGCCGAGCTCGGCATCGACGTGCGCGACCGCACCGAGGCCATCGCGCTGATCCACGACGGCGAGCGCTGCCTGGGCGCCATCGTGCGCTGCCTGCGCACCGGCGAGCTCTCGGCCTACCTCGCCAAGGCCACGGCCATCTGCACCGGCGGCTTCGGCCGCATCTACAAGGCCACCACCAACGCGGTCATCTGCGACGGCGGCGGCCACAGCATCGCCATGGACACCGGCGTGGTGCCGCTGGGCAACCCCGAGGCCATCCAGTTCCACCCCACGGGCATCGTGCCCACGGACATCCTGGTCACCGAGGGCTGCCGCGGCGACGGCGGCACGCTCCTGGACGTGAACCAGGAGCGCTTCATGAACATCTACGAGCCCGACAAGGCCGAACTGGCCTCGCGCGACGTGGTCTCCCGCTGGATGACCCACCACATGCGCCAGGGCAAGGGCGTGAAGTCGCCCTACGGCGAACACCTCTGGCTCGACATCCGCCACCTGGGCGACAAGCACATCTCCACCAAGCTCCGCGAGGTGGACGAGATCTGCAAGCACTTCCTGGGCATCGACCCGCGCACCCAGCTCATCCCGGTGCGCCCCACCCAGCACTACACCATGTCCGGCATCCGCACGAACAGGGACGGCGCCGCCTACGGGCTCGCCGGCCTCTTCTCCGCGGGCGAGGCCTCCTGCTGGGACATGCACGGCTTCAACCGCCTGGGCGGCAACTCCCTGGCCGAGACCGTGGTCGCGGGCGGCATCGTGGGCAAGAAGATCGCCGAGTTCCTCCAGGGCACGGACGTCTCCTTCCCCACCGCCCTGGTGCGCCAGGCCGTGCAGCAGCAGGAGGAGCGCATCAGGGACCTGATCGAGGGCAAGAACGGCGGCGAGAACGTCTACAAGGTCCGCGAAGCCATGCAGGACGCGCTCATGGACGGCTGCTTCGTCTTCCGCAACGGCAAGGACCTCGAGGCCTGCGTGCGGACGCTGCAGGAAGTCTACGAGCGCTCCGGCCGCGTGAGCCTCAAGTCGAACGGCAAGGGCGCCAACCACGAGCTGGCCGCGGCGCTGAAGATCCGGGGCCAGGTGAAGCTGGCGCTGTGCATCGCGGCGGCCGCCCTGGCGCGCACGGAGTCCCGCGGCTCGCACACGCGCGAGGACTTCCCCGAGCGCAACGACCGCGACTGGCTCTCGCGCACCCTGGCCTACTGGCCCGAGGGCAAGGACATGCCGGAGCTCAAGTACGAGCCCGCCAGCACGGCCTGGGACATCCCTCCCGGCGATCGCGGCTACGGCGGCGGAACGATCATCCCGGCTGAAAAACTGCCCGGCAAGGCCGACTAAGGAGGCGCTCCCATGGCTCGACTGCTCAAGTTCAACATCTTCCGCTACAATCCGCAGGACGAGAACTCCACGCCCCACATGCAGGAGTTCATCCTGGAGGAGACCGCGAACATGACCCTGTTCATCGCGCTGAACCGTCTGCGCGAGGAGCAGGACCCCTCCCTGATATTCGACTTCTGCTGCCGCGCGGGCATCTGCGGCTCGTGCGCCATGGTGGTCAACGGCCGCCCCGGCCTGGCCTGCCAGACCAAGACGGCCGACCTGCCGCAGGACATCACCCTGCTGCCCCTGCCGGTCTACAAGCTCATCGGCGACATCTCCGTGGACACGGGCGTGTGGTTCCGCGAGATGTACCAGAAGACCGAATCCTGGGTGCATACCAAGAAGGTCTTCGACCCCTCCGCCGTGGAGGAGCGCATGGACAACGCCGTGGCCGAGCAGATCTACGAGCTCGAGCGCTGCGTGGAGTGCGGCTGCTGCGTGGCCGCCTGCGGCACGGCGCGCATGCGCGACGACTTCATGGGCGCCGCGGCCCTGAACCGCGTGGCCCGCTTCGTGGTCGACCCGCGCGACGAGCGCACGGACAAGGAGTACTTCGAGATCATCGGCAACGACAACGGCATCTTCGGCTGCATGGGGCTTCTCGCCTGCGAGGACGTCTGCCCGAAGAACCTGCCCCTGCAGAACCAGCTCGGTTTCCTGCGGCGCAAGATGGGCATCACCGCCATCAAGAACATCTTCTCCCGGAAGTAACGGGACAAAGGAGACGACGATGCGCGAAATACAGGCGCAGAAGGTCATCGACGCGGTGGCCGAGCTGTGCATGCACTCCAACCGCTACCTGCCCGAGGACGTGAAAAAGGCCTTCGCCGAGTGCGCGGCCTCCGAGGACGGACCGGCGGCCAAGGAGATATTCCGGCAGCTCACCGAGAACTACGAGCTGTCCGCCGAGACCCACCTGCCGCTCTGCCAGGACACGGGCCTGGCCGTGCTCTTCGTGGAGATCGGCGAGGAGGCGCGGGTCACGGGCATGAACATCCGCGAGGCCATCAACGAGGGCGTGCGCAAGGGCTACAAGGAAGGCTACCTGCGCAAGTCCGCCTGCGACCCGTTCACCCGGGCCAACACCGGCGACAACACCCCGGCCATCATCCACTACGACATCGTGCCCGGCGACAAGCTGAAGATCCTGCTCATGGCCAAAGGCGGCGGCGCGGAGAACATGTCCCGCGTGACCATGCTCGCCCCGGCCCAGGGCTGGGAGGGCATCAAGAAGTTCGTGGTGCAGCGCGTGGCCGAGGCCGGGCCGAACCCCTGCCCGCCGACCATCGTCGGCGTCGGCATCGGCGGCGACTTCGAGCTCTCCGCCATCCTGGCCAAGAAGGCCCTGGCCAGAAAGCTCGACGACGTCCACCCGGACCCGAAGATCGCGGCCCTGGAGAAGGAGCTCTTGGAGACCATCAACAAGCTCGGCATCGGCCCCATGGGGCTCGGCGGAAAGACCACGAGCCTCGCCGTGAAGATCGCCGTGCACCCCTGCCACATCGCCAGCCTTCCCCTGGCCGTGAACATCCAGTGCCATTCCTCGCGGCACGAGGAGGTGGAGCTCTGATGGCCGAGTACTCGCTTACGACACCGCTGACCGACGAGGCCGTGGCCAAGCTGCGCGCGGGCGACGTGGTCAAGCTGACCGGGACCATCTACACGGCCCGCGACGCGGCCCACAAGCGCCTCGTGGACCTGCTGGACAAGGGCGAGAAGCTGCCCTTCGAGCTGAAGGGCGCGGTGGTCTACTACGTGGGCCCGAGCCCGGCCCCGGAGGGCCGCCCCATCGGCTCCGCCGGTCCGACCACCAGCTACCGCATGGACGCCTACGCGCCCCGCCTGCACTCCCTGGGCCTCAAGGCCTCGGTGGGCAAGGGCAAGCGCAACGACGCCGTGAAGCAGGCGCTGAAGGATTACATCGGCGTCTACTTCGGCGCCACGGGCGGCGCGGGCGCCCTCCTCTCCCAGCGCATCAAGAAGGCCAAGGTCATCGCCTTCGACGAACTCGGCCCCGAGGCCATCCGCGAACTGACCGTGGAGGACTTCCCCCTCCTGGTCATCAACGACTCCGCGGGCGGGGAACTCTACGCCAAGCCGGATTTGAAGGCGGCAGGGTTGGAATAAACCGACCTCATACTGCTGCAGCGAATGAAAAGGCCGCGTCCGAGAGGGCGCGGCCTTTTGCGTCGGAGGAGGGCAGCGGACGCTATTCCCACTCCAACAATCGCTTCTGCCCCGTCAGCGCACGGATGGCGGTGACGTCCTGGCTGACTTCGAGGCAGCCGAGGTAGGTGCCGTCCCGGCGCACGGCGAAGTAGCGGATGTGGATGAAGCGGCCGCCGAGGGGGATCCAGAACTCGGCGGTGTCGCGCTCGCCCGCGTGGAAGGCGCGCAGGATGGCCTCCACCATGTGCACGCTCTTGGGCGGGTGGCACTTGGAGACCTCGCGGCCGATGATGCCCGGACTGCGCGGGAAGATGCGCTCCTCTGTCTGGGAGAAGTAGGCCACGCGGTCGTTTGCGTCCACGAAGGTGAGGTCCACGGGCAGGGTCTTGAGGATGGCGTTCAGGACCTCGGGCCGCAGCTGCCCGGCATCCAGATCGATCACTCGCCCTCCCGCCCCGGAAGCGGCCTGTGCCCCTGTCCCCTGGTCAGTCCCCAGCTCTGCCCCCATCGCTGCCCCCAGCGCCGCCCCCCTCCCGGCTGCCGTCTCGGGCAGGGCCTCGGGGTGCCATTCGTCGCCCGGCGTGATCCAGGCGTAGCCGATCTCCTCCTCGCCCCGGCGCACGCGCGCCCAGTCCGCGTCCGAGAAGGCCGCCCAGACCATGGGGAAGAGCACGCGCTCCTCCTTGAAGACCATGTCGCGCACGGCCACGCAGAGTTCGGCCACGTAAGGCCCCGCTTCCGGGGCGTCCTCCTCGAGCAGGGCCAGGGCCTTGCGGAAGCGGGCGCGGATGTCGTCGTGGATTTCCCACATGACCTGCGGCGGAGCGGTCAGCCCGTGCTGCTCCATGACCGGGAAGAGCTGGTTCTCCTTGCGCTCGTAGTGGCGCACGATGCGCGCGAGGCTGCGCACGCCCTCCAGAAGCCCTGCCCTGGCCGCCTCGAAGGTGAGGGGATCGCGCGCCTGGCCCGCAGCCTCCTGCAGCTTCGCCGCCTTGGCCTCTGCCTCGCGGTTCTCGGCCCGGTAGGTGTGCAGCGGGTGGCCGGGCAGGACGGGCGGCAGCTCGGGCGCCTCGGTCCCGGCGGTGAAGAGTTCCACGTGCAGCTCGCACAGCCGCTTGATCTCGGATTCCGGCACGCCGTCCGCCACCAGCTCCTGCTCCATGGCCCCGATCTCGGCCGGGGAGACGTCGTGCAGCAGCTCGTGGAACTCGGCGCGCACGTCCGCAAGCTGCTCGCCTCTGTGCAGACGCATGACGATGTCCTTGAGCACGCGCACCCGCTCCGCGCGCGACTGCCCTTCGCCCAGGGACTCGACCGCCGCGTCCCGCGCTGCTCCCGCCGCTTCGGGCGGCTCCGCCCGCGGCTCTCCACCCGCGTTGGCCACGGTCACGGGCTCGCCGGTCCTGCGGAAGATCTCGGCCGCGATCTCGAAAAGCAGCGCGGTCTCCTCGAATCCGCCCATGGCCGCAGCCTGCGACAGCGGCGCGACCTTGGCCAGCGTCTTGCGCAGGAGCGGGTTCTTCAGCTTGGAATAGACGGGCGACTTGGCGAGGAGAAAGTCGAGGAGGAAGGGATACTTGTCGAGAAGAGGGCCGAGCCTGGTCTTGGCGGACAGTTCCATGAAAGCTCCTTGCGCTTTGCCCGGTCCGGCCCTCCGGGACCTGGAGAGCCGTGCGCGGACCGGGACGGAGAACGGGACGGATTCGGCGACGACACTAGCACCCCCGCGCGCGTGCGGGCAAATAAAATCGGGCCGAATGCGCTTCCCTGTCCCCCCTGCGCCCTGCCGCGCTCAGCCGCCCGCGGTCGGAAGCCTCCCGCAAGCAGGCCCCACGGCACGATTTTTGCCCCTTCGCGGGCTTCACATTTCGCGGCGAGGGATTATAAGGACTGCTGTCGCAGCGAGGGGGAAACGCGAATCTGGAGGCATGCATGAGCGATCCATACATTCCGGTCGAGGGCGATCTCGCCCCGGCCTTCTCCCTGCCCGCGAGCGACGGGCGGCTGCTGGGTCCGAAGGATTTCACGGGCAAGTGGCTGGTGGTCTACTTCTATCCCAAGGACAGCACGTCCGGCTGCACCACCGAGGCCGTGGAGTTCTCGGCCCTGGTGCCGGAGTTCGAGAAGCTCGGCGCAAGCGTCGTGGGCGTGAGCCGCGATTCGCTCGGCAGCCACGCCAAGTTCATCGCGAAGCAGCAGCTGACCATCCCCCTGCTCTCGGACGTGGGTAAGCTGGCCATCGAGTCCTACGGCGCGTGGCGCGAAAAGACGCTCTACGGCAAGGTATCGCTCGGCGTGGTGCGCTCCACCTTCCTCATCGGCCCGGACGGCCGCGTGGCGCGCGCCTGGCCCAAGGTGGCCAAGGCCGCCGGGCACGCGCAGGAGGTCCTGGAGGCGCTGCGCGAGTTGCGCGAGAACACCAAGGAGGCATGATCATGAAACATCCGCTGCGCAGTTGCAGCGACCGCACCCCGGGCTTCAAGGCCCTGCTCCTGGGCGTGGCCATCATCCTGGCCCTGTCCGTGGCCTGCGGCGACGGTGGCCCCTCGGCGAGCGACCTGGAGCCCCTGCTCTGGGGGCAGATGGAGCACAAGGGCGTGCTCGAGGTGAAGGACTACACCATCTCCAACGCCTACAAGGACGGAGACAAGTGGGTGGTGCTGGACAAGTCCACCGTGGCCTTCAAGGTCACGCCCGAGGAGTTCGCCAGCCGCATGGGCTCCGGCAAGACCTTCGGCGCCTTCTCCGCGCTCCCGGACCTCGTCTCCCTGCAGGCCAAGTGCGGCAACTTCGCCCCCGGCTCGGTCTGCACCATCGAGGGCAAGCACGAGTTCATCAAGGGCACCAAGGGCTGGATGCTGCCGGACTAGCTCCCCGCTCCGCCCGCACGGCCCGGGGACGGTCCTGTCCATCCCCGTCGGCCGCACACGAAAACGCCGCGCCCGGCATCCGGACGCGGCGTTTTCGTCTTTCCACTCCCCTGAAGACACGGCGCGCGGCAGCCCCTCCGACGCCCTTGAACGACTGGCCCTGCAAGGCATTTTGGCCTAGCATGCCGCGCATGACGACAGTGCGCGATCTGGCCCGCAAGCTGGACAAGGCCCTGGCCCGGCCCGCCGAGGAAGGGATATCCTCCCTTCCCTGCGTCGGGGCCGTCTGCAACCTTGCCCGCAGCAAACTGCACAACGTCAGCGCGGCCTGCCCGATCGCCGTGGTCATCCTCGACGGCAGCAAGCTCCTGCTGCACGACGGGCAGAGCCTCACCGTGCCGCGCGGGGGGATGTTCCTCCTCCCGGGCGGCTTCGAGATCGCCATCGAGAACATTCCGGCCCCGGACAGCGGACGCTTCCTCTCCCTCTGCCTGTCCCTCGACGAAAGCACGCTCGCCAGGCTCGCCTCGGCCGGAAGAGCGGCGCCCGCCCCTGCCGCGTTCTGCCTCGAGGCCCTGCGCGTGGCCGTGGACGAGCCCCTGCGCCTCGCCCTCGGCCACCTGCTGGACATGGCCGCCACCTGCCCCGCCCACGACCGCCTGCTGTCCATCTGCCTGGACGAGGTCCTTCTGCTCGCCGCGGAACGGACCGCCAGCCTGCCCTTCGTGTGGCACGCGGCAACCACCTGGGCCGTGCGCTGCGCCCGCCTGGTGGCCGTGGACCCCGGCCGCTCCTGGACGGCGCTGGAGATGGCACGCAGGCTCGGGACCAGCGAGCGCACGCTGCGCCGCATGCTGGCCGCGGAAGGGACCGCCGTGCGCACGGTCCTGCGCACGGTCCGCCTCAACGCCGCATTGAACCTTCTGCAGGGAGGCCGCACCAGCGTGGGCGAGGCCGCGGCGCGCTGCGGCTACGATTCGGCCTCACGCTTCGCCGCGGTGTTCCGCGAGCATTTCGGGGCCAGCCCGAGCGACGTCCTGCGCTGCAATGCCGTTTGCGGGCAATGATTGGCCGGTTCGGGCCGAACAGCCGTCTCCCTGCCTGCTAGAGCATGGCGAAACCCGACCGGGAGGTCCGCCATGCGCATCACCGTTTCACGCCTCACCGTGTTTTCGGCCCTGCTGCTTCTGGTCCCGCTGTTCCTGGCCATGCCGGGCGGCCGGGCGCACGCCGCGCGCTTCAGCCTGTCCAGCCCGGACATGAAGGACGGCGGCACGCTTCCCACGGCCCAGCTGAACGACGCCTTCGGCTGCTCCGGGGAGAACCGCTCCCCGGCCCTCTCCTGGAGCGCGCCGCCCGCCGGGACGAAAAGCTTCGTCCTGACCATGTACGACCCGGACGCGCCCACGGGAAGCGGCTGGTGGCACTGGGTCGTCTTCGACATCCCGGCCTCGGCCACGTCGCTGCCGCCGGGCGTGAGGCCGGACGGCGCGGGGCTCCCGGCGGCGGCCGTGCAGTCGCGCACCGACTTCGGAGCGCCGGGCTACGGAGGCGGCTGTCCGCCCGCGGGCGACCGGCCCCACCGCTACGTCTTCACCCTCAACGCCCTTGACGTGGAACACCTCGGCCTGCCCACGGACGCCTCGGCCGCCATGGTCGGCTTCGTGCTCAACAGCCATCGCCTGGGCAAGGCGACCCTGACCGTGACCTACGGCCGCTGATTCCGGCCGCGCGGCAAAAAAAAGCGGGCGGACGCCCATGCGTCCGCCCGCTTCGTCGCGTTGAGGAAGCCGCCCTGTCCCTAGCCCTTCTGCAGCTCCTTGGCGAAGGTGTCGCGAAGGCCTGTGGTGCGGTTGAAGACCGGGGCGCCGGGCTGGGTCAGGCGCGCATCGGCGCAGAAGTAGCCGGTGCGCTCGAACTGGCAGTGCCAGCCGGGCTCGGTGTCGGCCAGGCCGGGCTCCACGAAGCCCTTGAGCACTTCCATGGAATCCGGGTTCAGGCTCGCGGCCAGGGAGTCCGGATCGGTCACGTCGGCCGGGCCGCCCTCGCGGAAGAGGTGGTCGAAGAGACGGAACTCGGCAGGCACCGCATGGCGCGCGGAGAGCCAGTGCAGCGTCCCCTTGACCTTGCGGCCGTCATTGGACCAGCCGCCCTTGGTGGCCGGATCGTACTCGCACTTGAGCTCCACGACCTCGCCCGAAGCGTCGCGCACCACGTCCACGCAGCGCACGTAGTAGGCGTAGCGCAGCCGCACCTCCTGGCCCGGGGCCAGGCGGAACCACTTCTTCGGCGCGTTCTCCATGAAGTCCGTGCGCTCGATCCACAGCTCCTTCGTGAACGGCAGCTTGCGCGAGCCCATCTCCGGCTTCTCGGGATGGAACGGGAACTCGAACTCGTCCACCTTGTCGTCGGGGTAGTTGACGATGGTCAGCTTCAGCGGGCGCAGCACGCCCATGACGCGCGGCGCGCAGTCGTTCAGGTCCTCGCGCAGGCAGTGCTCGAGCAGGCCGTAGTCCACCACGCTGTTGCCGCTGCGCGCCACGCCGATGCGCTCGCAGAAGTCGCGGATGGCCTCGGGCGTGTAGCCGCGGCGGCGGAAGCCGCTGATGGTGGGCATGCGCGGGTCGTCCCAGCCGTCCACCGCGCCTTCCGACACGAGCTTGATGAGCTTGCGTTTGGAGAGCACCACGTGGGTCATGTTCAGCCGCGCGAACTCGTACTGGCGCGGATGGTACATCTCCAGCGTGTCCAGCACCCAGTCGTAGAGCTCGCGGTTGTTCTCGAACTCCAGGGTGCACAGCGAATGCGTCACGCCCTCGAAGGAGTCCGAGAGGCAGTGCGTGAAGTCGTACATGGGATAGATGCACCACTGGTCGCCTGTGCGGTGGTGGTGCGCGTGGCGGATGCGGTAGAGCGTCGGGTCGCGCATGACGATGTTCGGGTGCGTCATGTCGATCTTGGCGCGCAGCACGTGGGCACCGTCGGGGAACTCGCCCGCGCGCATGCGCATGAAGAGGTCGAGGTTCTCCTCGGCGGTGCGGTTCCTGTACGGGCTCTCGGTGCCGGGCCTGGTCAGGGTGCCCCGGTGCTCGCGGATCTCGTCGGCCGAGAGCGAGTCCACGTAGGCCTTGCCGAGCTTTATGAGCCTGACGGCGCACTCGAAGAGGCGCTCGAAGTAGTCCGAGGCGTAGAAGCAGCGGTCCTCCCAGTCGAAGCCGAGCCAGTGCACGTCCGCCTTGATGGAGTCGACGTACTCCACGTCCTCCTTGGTCGGGTTCGTGTCGTCGAAGCGCAGGTTGCATTGCCCGCCGTACTCGCGCGCCAGGCCGAAGTTCAGGCAGATGGACTTGGCGTGGCCGATGTGCAGGTAGCCGTTGGGCTCCGGCGGGAAGCGCGTGTGCACGCGGCCGCCCCACTTGTCGGTACGCATGTCCTCTTCGATGATGGCCTTGATGAAGTTGCTCGGCATCGCGGGCTTTTCGGTCTCGCTGCTCATGGAACCTTCCTGCATGGTCTCGGTGTCTCTCGGATATCCGTACCGGGCGGCGGCCTTCCGGCAAGCCCCCGGCACGGCGCGCGGGCGCGCGCAGGACCTTCAATGAAACGGATGCTCCGGCGTGTCAATACGGGGGCCGAAAAGCCTTTACGCGCCGCGCCCCTTTGGCTAGATTCCTTGCACCTTTTTTCACCAATTCGTTCGCAGGGGCATCCCATGAAATACGTCATCATCGGCAACGGCGTGGCCAGCATCGGCGCCATAGAGGGTATCCGCGCCCACGACAAGACCGGCGGCATCCTCGTGCTCAGCGAGGAGGAGCGGGCCACCTACGGCCGTCCCCTGATCTCCTACTACCTCGCGGGCAAGGTCAAGGCGGACGACATGGCCCTGCGTCCGGAGTCCTTCTACGCCGACAACCACGTGACCGTGCGCCTCGGCTGCGAGGTGGCCTCCGTGGACGCCGGAAAGAAGGCCGTGGTCCTCGCTAACGGCGAGCGCGTGCCCTACGAGAAGCTGCTCCTGGCCACGGGCGGCGCCGCGGGCGTGGCGAACATCCCGGGCAAGGACGCGACGGGCGTGCACACCTTCACCACCTGGGCGCACGCGCAGGAGATGAAGGGCATCGCGGCCGAGGCCAAGCGCTTCGTGGTCATCGGCGCGGGCCTCATCGCGCTCAAGGCCGCGGAGGGACTGACCCTGCTCGGCAAGGACGTGACCCTGGTGGTGCGCTCGCGCATCATGCGCGTCTATTTCGACGAGGAGGCGGGCGCACTGGTGCGCCGCCATCTGGAGACGAAAGGGCTCAAGTTCAAGAACGCCGCGCCCAAGGCCGTGCTCACGGACGCCTCCGGCCGCGTGACGGGCGTGAGCACCGAGGACGGCGACCTGCCCGCGGACTGCGTGATCATGGCCACGGGCGTCTTCCCGCGCCTGGAGCTGGCCAGAAGCGCGAATGTGACGTGCAACAAGGGCATCGTCTGCGACGACCACATGCGCACGAGTGACGCGGACATCTTCGCCGCGGGCGACGTGGCCGAGGCGCTGGACATGCAGAGCGGCACGCGCGCCGTGACCCCCATCTGGCCGAGCGCCTACAACCAGGGCGCCAACGCCGGCGCCAACATGGCGGGCGCCGACACCCCCTATGCGGGCGGCCTGGCCATGAACTCCATCCCCTTCTTCGGCCTGGGTACCATCTCCGTGGGGCTCAGCAACCCGCCCGCGGACGCGGGCTACGAAGTCGTGGTGCGCTGCGACGAGGCGGCCATGCGCTACCGCAAGCTCGTCTTCAAGAAGGACGCCGAGGGCGACCGCCTGGTCGGCTGCATCCTCATCGGCGACGTGGACCACGCGGGCATCTACACCGGCTTCATCCGCGAGGGGCATCCCGTCTCCTCGGAGGTCAGGGAACTGCTGCTCAAGGGCGAGGCCTCGCCGCTGGACTGGCCTGCAGAGGATTTCGACGCCCACATGGCCCGGGAAAAGGTCGGCCGCCACACCGGCGTCCTGAACAGCTAGCGCGACAGGACACGAAAGCATCCATGCAAGCGACCCGCACGACGCACCACAAAAACGGGCGCCACGGCGCGCGGCGCGCCTGGCGAAGGACGACCGCCCGCGCCGTGCGGACGGCACGCTGACCTCGGCGATACCCCATCGATCAGGAACGGCCGCGCGCCGGTGGACCCCTGGTCCGCCGGCGCGTTTTCATATGGAGAAAACGATGCACCTGCGCAGCAACGAAGCCACGCTCCCGACCCTGGCCCTGATCGCGGCCGTGGTCCTGTGGGGCAGCTCCTTCATCGCCATGAAGGTGGCCGTAGGCGCCTTCCACCCCATGCTCGTGGTCTTCAGCCGCATGGCCATCGCGGCCCTGGCCTTCGCCGTCTTCCTCAGGCGCTTTCGGGCCGACTACCGGCCGGGCGACTGGAAGTGGATCGTGCTCATGGCGCTGTGCGAGCCCTGCCTCTACTTCGTCTGCGAGGCCTACGCCCTGCGCTACACCGCGGCCTCGCAAGCGGGCATGATCACGGCCATCCTGCCGCTGCTCACGGCAGTGGGCGCGCGCATCTTCCTGCAGGAGCGCACCTCCCTGCGCACGTACTGCGGCTTCCTCCTGTCCATCGCGGGCGTGGTCTGGCTCACCGGAGTGGCAGCGACCACGGAGAATGCGCCCGATCCCCTGCTCGGCAACTTCCTGGAGTTCCTGGCCATGTGCTGCGCCACCGGCTACATGCTGCTCCTGAAGAAGCTCACGACTCGCTACAACTCCTGGTTTCTGACCTTCATGCAGGCGCTCGTGGGCGCGGTCTTCTTCGTGCCCGCCATGGCCGTCACCGGCGTAAGCCTGCCCGCGGCGCTCCCCCTCCTGCCCGCCCTGTGCGTGGTCTACCTCGGGCTCTTCATCAGCATCGGGGCCTACGGCTTCTACAACTTCGGCATGAGCCGCCTGCCCGCGGGCCAGGCGACGGCCTTCGTCAACCTGATCCCGGTGGTCACGCTGATCCTGGGCAGCCTGCTGCTCGGCGACCGCTTCAGCACCCAACAGTACCTCGCCTCGCTCCTCGTCTTTCTCGGCGTCTTCCTGAGCCAGTCGCGCCCGCGCAAGGGACGGCAGGGCCTGGCCCCCTCGGCCTGAGCCGATTCCCGCTCCCGCTGCGAAACAAAAAGGGGCCCTCCTCGCGGAGGGCCCCTTTCGTTGCGAAGCCCGGTTCGGGCGAACCGAGGCTAGCCCTGGATGAGGTTCAGGGCCATCTTCGGCAGGCTGTTGGCCTGCGAGAGCATGGCCACGGCGGACTGCGACAGGATCTGGTCGCGGGTGTACTCGGTCATCTCGGTGGCCACGTCCACGTCGGAGATGCGCGACTCGGAAGCCTGCAGGTTCTCGGCCTGGATCTGCAGGTTGGTCACCGTGTTCTCCAGGCGGTTCTGCAGGGCGCCCAGGTTGGCGCGGATCTTGTCCTTGGAGACGATGGCCTTGTTGATCTGGTCCAGGGCGGTCTGGGCCAGCTCCTGCGTGGAGATGGAGCGCCCGGCCGTGGTGGTGGCGCCCAGGCCCACGCCCAGGGCGGAGGCCGTGGAGGTGCCGACCTGGACGTAGTAGTAGTCCTCGGACGAGTCGTTGCCCGGGCCGAAGTGGACCTTCAGCTTCCCGGTGGAATTGAGCCCCGCGCCGCTGTGCGTCTCGGACGAGAGGTTGCCGTTCAGCAGGTAGATGCCGTTGAAGTCCGTGGCGCTGGCGATACGGGTGATTTCCGAAGCCATGGCCTGGTACTCGGAGTCGATGATCAGGCGCTGGTCGGAGTTGTAGGTGCCGGTGGCCGCCTGCTCGGCCAGCTCCTTCATGCGGATCAGCTTTTCGTCCACCACCTGCAGCGCGCCGTCCGCAGTCTGGATGAGCGAGATGGCGTCGTTGGCGTTGCGCACACCCTGGTTCAGCGCCGAGATGTCCGAGCGCATGAGCTCGCGGATCGCCAGCCCCGCGGCGTCGTCCGCGGAACTGTTGATGCGCAGGCCGGAAGAGAGCCTGTTCACCGAGGTGCTCAGACTGTCGTAGGCCGAGGTCAGGTTGCGGGACGCGGTCATGGCCATCATGTTGTGGTTGATGACGAGCGACATGGTATTCCTCCTTGGATTCCTTCCCGGCGTCCTTGCCGGATACCGTAACTAGTGAAAACCTATAACGCTATGAGGCACAGTCACTCGCCTTATCGTCCCCTTCCCCGGATACTTAATTTTTTGAGCCCCACCCCGGAATCGGCTTCCGGAGCGGGCTGAGAGCCCCGGACTGCATGACATCAACTACATTGAAGTAAAAAGACGTTTCTACGTTCTGGACAGGGCTTTTCGAATAGTGTAGCAAGCCAGAAACTGATCGCCTTTGTACACTAAGACAGGAAATCGAAGAAATTACGAAGAGACCATGCGTAAAACGAACAGCTACAATATTATTGCAAAGGCCAAACGAATCCGCCCGGTTCGTTTGGCCTTTCTGTTCTGTGTCCTGATCCTGGCGGCCGTGCTCGTCACCCCGCTGATGCACAGCAAAAAGGACGACGCACCGGCGCCGGCCCAGGTGCAGCAGCCGGAGCAGACTGCCGAGAACTGTACGGCCGCCCCGGCCGAGCCCGCCACGTCCGTCATCAAGGGAACGGTCAAGCCCGGTGATACGGTCTCCGACATACTCGGACAGTACATATCCACGGCCGACATCCACACCCTGGCCCAGAAATGCGCCTCGGTCTTCCCCCTCTCGCGCATCAACGCGGGCCGCGACTACTCCATCGTCGCGGAGGACAACTCCCTGCGCCAGTTCGTCTACGACATCGACAGCGACGAGCGCCTCGTGGTCAACCTCGACGACAACGGCTTCGAGGTGAACCGTGTGCCCATCGACTATGACGTCTCCACCGTCATGGTCAAAGGCACCATTACGGACAGCCTGTTCCAGGCCGTGGAAGACGCCGGGGAGCACGACGCCCTGGCCTTCGCCCTGGGCAACATCTTCGAATGGGACGTGGACTTCGCCCGCGACCTGCGCGAAGGCGACTCGTTCCGCGTGGTCGTGGAGAAGCGCTACCTGGACGGCAACTTCGCGGGCTACGGCAAGATCCTGGCCGCCCGCTTCGACAACCAGGGCGACAGCTACTACGCCTTCCTGTACACCGACGGCGCCTATCGCCCCTCCTACTACAGCAGCGACGGCCACTCCATGCGCAAGGCCTTCCTCAAGGCCCCGCTCAAGTTCACCCGCATCAGCTCGAGCTTCTCCTGGAAGCGCTTCCACCCCATCCTGCACGAGTTCAGGGCGCATCCCGCCATCGACTACGCCGCGCCGGTCGGAACGCCGGTGCGCACCATCGGCGACGGAGTGGTGACCTTCGTGGGCGTGAACGGCGGCGCGGGACGCATGATCAAGGTCAGGCACCGCAACGGCTACGAGACCTGGTACTCTCACCTGCACGGCTACGCCCGCGGCATCCGCACCGGCACCAGCGTCTCGCAAGGGCAGATCATCGGCTACGTGGGATCGAGCGGACTGGCCACGGGCCCGCACCTCGACTTCCGCATGCGGCTCGGCGGCAAGTACATCAATCCGTTGGCCGTGAAGACGCCTCCGGCGAACAACGTCTCCCGGAAGAACATGGCGGATTTCAGCAAAGAGGTGAAGGAATACACGGCAGTGCTCGACGAGAAGGAGCCGCTGCAGGCCAAGGTCGAGGACAAGACTCCCCCCGAGGTGCGCAAGCTCTAGCCTGCCCGACCCGACCCTTCCGAAACCATCGGCGGCCCCTCACGGGGCCGCTGTCGTTTCCGGCTCCGGACCTCTCCCAAAAATCAGGGCAGTTCGCCCGGAGGAACATTCCTCCGTCCGTTCCAGTCCTATCCTTTCGGCGCAAAGCGGCCGCGTCCCCGCCCGGCCCCGTCCGCCGCGGGCAGCAGGCAGATCACGCTGCCGCTCGAATCGAGATACATGTCGCGGCCGTCCCTGCGCACCAGGGCGAGGTCGTGGCGGAAATCCCCGGCTTCCTCGAAGACCGCCTCCAGGGCGAACGATCCATCCGGCCTGACGTAGCCCCAGCGGCCGTCCACGCGTACGCGGGACAGGCCGTCGGAAAAGGGATGGGCCATCTGCCACACGGGCTCCACGGCCCATTCGCCGTCAGGCAGAAGAAATCCCCACAGCCCCTTCTCGCAGGCCGGGGCCAGCCCCTCGCTGAAGGCGCCCGCGCGCTCCAGCCGAGGCGAAACCACAGAGCGGCCGTACATGTCGATGTAGCCCCATCGACCGTTCTCGCAGACGGCGGCCAGCCCCTCGCTGAACGGCTCCGCAGCCTCGAAGCGCGGCTGGATGTGCATCTTGCCGTTCTGCAGCGCATAGCCCCAGGCGCCGTTTCGCAGCACGGGCACCAGCGCCTCGGAAAAGCCGCCCGGACAGGTATGCGGCGGCAGCATGCCGCACTCGCCCGCAAGAGAAAGGAAGCCGCACTCGCCGTCGAGCATGACCGCCGCCTTGCCTGCGCGGAAACGCCCGGCGTAGTCGAAGCGCGGCGGGATGGCCATTTCGCCGCGCGTGTCCACATAGCCGTACCTTCCGGCGACCAGCACGGCGGCCAGTCCCTGGCCGAACGAGGCCGCGCCGTCGTAGGCGGGCGCTATGACGAAGGTGCCCGAGGCGTCGATGAAGCCGTATCTGCCGCCGCGCATGACCGGGGCCAGCCCCTCGGCGAACTCGCCCGCGTCGTCGAACACGGCGGAGATGACCTCGCTGCCCGCGGCGTCGATGTAGCCGTAATGCCCGTCCCGGCCGATGACGGCCAGCCCCTCGCTGAAGGGCTCGGCGTACTCGAAGCGCGGCTCGATGACCTGCCTGCCGGTGCGGGTGATGTAGCCGTAGGCGTCCGGCTCCATCTCAACGGGCACGAGGAAGGCCTCCTGGCCGGGCGGCAGGGTCAGGGGCTCGTCCTCGGGCTCGAGCGCGGGCGGGCCGTCCGGAGCTGCCAGAGAGACGCGATACGTCCGCTCCGCTCCCGGCACTGCCGCCTGCGGGGCCGGTCCGGAGCCGTGGAAATGCTGGATGACGGTCTGCGAGCGGTCCACGTGCGTGGTCGTCGAGGCCCGCTGCACGGGGTTGCGGGCCAGACGATGGAGCACGTGGGCGAGGAGCTTGGAGAGGGTTTCCGCGGTGTTCAGCAGAAAGAAGATGGCCACCAGCCCGACCACGCCGACGATGAAGACGACGGCGACGACGCCGATGGCATGGCCGGACATCAGACGATCCCGGGCGTTGCGGACGCGTTCAGGCGGGGCATGACCCACAGTATCGAGCCGGGTGGCCGACTTGTCAATGTATCCGGGGCCATGCCCGGAGCGAGGGTAAAAAGAGAGGCCCCGTGCGGGGGCCTCTCGAAATCGCGTGGAGTCGCGCGGGCGGGCCGGCCGGAAGCTGCTAGACCGGCGGGCACCAGGAAAGGAGGTTGAAGGGCGCGAAGTTGAGCGCCGGGTCCTCGGCGTAGCGGGTGCCGAGGTTCGAATCGTCGCGCTTGCCCTGGATCTGTTCGGGCGATCCCTTGAAGTAGCTGCACTCGTTGTTGTTGCAGACCAGGATGATGCCCCACCACGTTTCCGGGGGAGCTTCCCACTCGCAGAGTTTCTCGCCGCAGTGCGGGCAATACCTGTCGGGATATGTGGACATGGCCTTCTCCTTGTGGCTTTCGTAAGCGTTGTTCGTCTGCACTGACCTAAGTCCTGGGCAGGCGGCGTCAACCCTCGGGCGGGGAAAAGTGCGTATTTTCCGCTCCCAAAGATTGCAAAAAACCGCCGCCCGCTCCATCATCGAGGTGATGGACAAAACGGGCGACTCTTTCCTTTTCGTGGATGCACAGGCCGGCGAGCGTGCCGTGGACCCAGGACACGGGCTCACCGTGGCGCAGCTCATGTTCCTTTACGACGGCGGTCCTGTCAAGCCGCTGTGCGGGGGGGTGGGGCGCTGCGGCCGCTGCAGGACGCGCTTTCTGGCCGGACTCCCGGCGGCCGACGCCACCGAGGAGCGGCTCCTGTCGGCCGAGGAACTGGCGGACGGCATCCGCCTGGCCTGCCGCCACCAGGCCGTGCCGGGCATGGCGGTCGAATCCTGGCCCAGGGCCGGAGGCGCCGCGGCCCTCCTCCCCGAGACCAAGGCCGCGGCCCTGGCCGTGGACCTCGGCACAACGAGCATCCATTGGGCGGCCCTGGACGAACAAGGCCGCGTCCTGGCCGAGGCCTCGGAGCCCAACCCCCAGCTCGGCGCGGGCAGCGAGATCATGTCCCGCCTGGCCTTCGCCATGTCCGGCCACGCCGACCACCTGCGCAGGCTGGTGGTCGAGAGGCTGCGCACCCTGCACCGCGCCGCGGGCTCGCCCGACAGACTCGTCGTGGCCGCCAACCCCTCCATGACCTGCCTCTTCCTCGGCCGGTCGGTGGAAGGGCTCTCCTGCGCGCCGTATCGCCTGGAATACGCGGGCGGACAAAAGGAGCTCCTTGCCGAGGACCTGCCCGAGTGCGTCATCCCGCCCCAGCTCGGTCCCTTCGTGGGCGGCGACGTGTCCGCGGGCATCCTCCACCTGGAGGCCGAGGTCGCCCCGCCCGCGCCCTGGCTGCTGGCGGACTTCGGAACCAACGGCGAGTTCGCCCTGGCCCTGCCCGGCGGACGGCTCCTCCTGGCGAGCGTGCCCATGGGCCCGGCGCTCGAGGGCGTGGGCCTGTCCGGCGGCTGCCTTGCGGGCCCCGGAGCGGCCGCGGGCTTCGGCCTCGGCCCGAGGGGGCTCACGCCCGAGGTCCTGCCCACCGCCGAGGGACCGTGGGAAGGTGCAAGGCTTCGCGGCATGACCGGCACGGGCGCCCTCTCGCTGCTGGCGCAGCTTCGGCGCGCCGGGGCGCTTGACGCGAGGGGGCACTTCGTGTCAGGGACCTCGCCCCTGGCCGCGCGTCTGCTCGCCGGACTGCGCGAGGAGCACGGCGAGGCCGTGCTGGGATTGCCGGGCCACCTCGCCATGCGCGCCTCGGACGTCGAGGAGGTGCTGAAGGTCAAGGCGGCCTGCAACGCCGCCGTCTCGGCCCTGCTTGCCGAGGCCGGACTGGCCCCCGGAGATGTTTCCACCCTCTATCTGGCCGGAGCCCTCGGCAGCCACGTGCGGCCGGAAGACCTGGCGGAGCTCGGCTTCATCCCCGCTTCCCTGGCCGCCAAGGCAGTGGCCGCGGGCAACACCTCGCTGGCCGGAGCCCGCCTCCTGGCCGTGAACGACGAGGCCCTGGCGAGCGCGGCCCTGCTGCCCGGCCGCTCGCACGTGCTGGACATGGCCGCCGAAGCGGACTTCGGCCGTCGCTACATTGAAAGGATGCACTTCGACTATGTCCCCTGAGACTCCCTCCGCGCTCTTCTTTCCCATGCCGGACGACGCGATCCGGCTCCTCGGCGAATACGGCGCCTTCCTCAAGGAAGCCATGCCGCTCAAGCCCAAGTACGCCCGCAACCTGCCGTTCGAGGTCCGCGAACTGTCCGCGAGCCTCACGGACGAGCGCGCCGAGGCCTTCGCCCCGGACTACATGACCCGGCCCGGCACGCTCTCGGCCTATCTGCACTATTTCCATCCCTGGAACCTCTACCGCCTGACGCGGCTGTTGGCCACGCTGCCCCTCGACCTGCCCGAAGGCGCGCGCGTGGTGGACCTGGGCGCAGGGCCGCTGACAGTGGTCCAGGCGCTGTGGATGGCGCGGCCGGACCTGCGCACGCGGCGCATCGAGTTCACCTGCATCGACCGGGCAGGCAAGTCCCTGCGCTACGGCATGGACCTTTTCCGCCGCCTGGCCCCTGATTCGCCCTGGCGCATCCAGCTCCTTGACGAGCACCTCTTCAAGATGCCGCACGGCCGCTACGACCTGATCACCGCGGCCAACGTGCTGAACGAGCTGGCCGAGGGGAATGCCGCCCAGCGGGAACCGGATCTGGAAGAGCTGGCCGGACGGCTCTGCTCCCATCTCGCGGACACGGGCTCCCTGCTCCTGGTGGAGCCGGGCACGCGCCTGGCCGCCCGCCGCCTCATCGCGCTCAGACACGTGCTGATCGAGGAGAGGGGGCTGACCGTGGCCTCCCCCTGCCCTCACCAGACGTCCTGTCCCATGCCCGGCACCGGTCGCTTGCCGTGGTGCCATTTCACCTTCAGCACGCACGGCGCTCCCCTCTGGCTGACCCATCTGGCCCAGGCCGCGAGCCTGATCAAGAACCGCCTGAGCCTCTCTTTCGTGCACGCCGGGCGCAGCCTGCAAAAGCCCGACGAGACGAGGGCGCGAGTCATCTCCGACGCCTTCGCCCTGCCCGGCGACCGCAGGGGCCAGTACTGCTGCACGGCGCGCGGCCTGGCCCTGGTCGTGCTGGAGGGCTTCCCCCTGCCCTCCGGCGCGCTGATAAAGCCCGCCTGGATGGAGCCCGAGCAGCGCGACCCCAAGTCCGGCGCGCTGATGGCGGAATACGTGCCTGCCACGCGCAAGGGCCCGGCCCGCGGATCGAGCGCACCGCGCGCGGAACGCGGCGGCAGGGACGAACGCGGCGGCCAGGAGCGCAGACAGGAACGCAGTCAGGAGCGGGGGCCGATACGGGAGCAGTCCGGACGAGGCGCGCCCAAACAGGGCGGGCACGAACGCATGGGCCGCCAGGAGAAGCGCCCCGGACAACACTCCGACAAGCGCTCCCAGTCGCGCCCCGAGGGCGGGAAGCCTTTCGGCGAACGCTCCGGAGAGCCGAAGCGCGAGCGCCGGGACGAACGGTTCGGGGATCGCCGTGAAAAACGCCGCGACGAGCAGCCCCGGTCTTTCGAGCGGGGAACGGACCGTTTTCAGGACCGCTCTTCCGACCGCAAGAAGACCTCCGGCAAACCCTGGGACCGCGAGATGAACGACGCGTCCCGCGGCAAGAAACCTGGCGGATTCAAGCCCCGCCAGGAGAGCGGACAGGACCGGGGACAGGGCGGTGCGAAGTGGGAAGGCAAGTCCGGGAAGACGTTCAAGGACAAGCCTGCCCGCAACAACGCCGACACGCAGCGCGACCGCGCGGGCAAGCCCGCCCACGGCAAGCCTTGCAAAGGCAAGGGCGGACAGGCGGCCGGTGCCGCGCAGGAGAACAGGCAGGGCTGGAGGCAGGACAAGAACCCGGGCGCGAAACCGTTCTCCAGGGACGACGCCCAGCGGACCGGCCAGGACAGGAAGCACGAGGGCAAGCCGCGCGCGGACAAGACGCGGGGCGACAAGCCCCGAACCGGCAGGCCCATGACCGGCAAGCCCTCTTCTGCAAAGCCCGCGCCCGAGAAGGCTCATAAGCCCCGGCAGGACGCCCCGGAGCGCGCCGCGCACGCACCGCAGAAGCCCCAGCACACGCCCGAGGCCGAGCGCAATGCTCCGCGAGGAGCGCAGGGGGCCAAGGCGGGCGGCAAGCTCGTCGGCAAGTTCCGGCGCAAGCGTTCTCAGGGCTCGCCGGAGGCAGCGGGCCCCAAGGACGACGAATAGGATCTCCGCAAGACGCGGCAACGACGAAGGCCCCCGGAAACGGGGGCCTTCGCATGTCGTTCGCGCGGGCGGCCCTGGGGCTCCGGCCGCGACGGCGGCCTCAGGAGCCTATGGTCAGCACGATCTTGCCGCGCACCTTGCGCGCCATGAGCCGCTCGCAGGCCATGACCACCGACTCCCACCCGTAGCGCTCCTCGATCGGCACCTCGAGCCGCTTGTCGGCCACGCAGGCCAGTAGCCGGGCCAGGCCGTCGCCCGGAGGGGTCCGCCGCGTCTCGCGCAGCCCGCCGTAGATCTCGATGCGGGCATTGTGCGCGAGCAGGTAGCCGGGATCGTCGAGCGTCACCGCCCCGCGTGTCATGCAGCTGATGTAGAGCCCTTCCGCGGCAAGCTGCTGCACGGCCCGCTCCATGCCCTTGCCCCCCACGGTGTCCACGATCACGTCGTACGGCCCGCGGGCCGCGGTCTCGGACAGGTCCTCGCTGACCACGACCTCGTGCGCCCCGGCTTGGCGGGCGAAGTCGACGCGGTCCGCGTTGCGCAGGGCGCCGACCACATGCGCGCCCGAGAGCCTGGCCAGGGCGCAGGAGAAGTAGCCCACGCTGCCCGAGGCCCCGTTGACCAGCACCCTGGCCCCGACGATCTGACCGGCCCTGTGCAGCATGTTGAGGGCGGTCAGTCCGGCCACTGGCAGGCAGGCGGCCTCTTCCAGGGACACGCCGTCCGGGATGGCGGCCAGGGAGCGGCCGGGCACGCTGACTCGCTCGGCCCAGGAGCCGGAAGGCAGGAAGCCGACAACTCTGGTGCCGATCTCGGGGCTCGATCCGTCCCCGGCGGGCATGATGACCTCGCCTGCCAGATCCCAGCCTGGCCTGGGCAAGGCGCCTGCCTGGGCATGGCGTATCTCCCCGGGGTTGAGGGAAAAGACCTTGACCGCCACCAGGGCGGCGGACGGTCCGGCCAGCGGCTCGCTCGCCTCGCGCAGCGAGAATGTCCCGGGGGTCTCGGAATCCGCATGAACGTAGCGCATGGTGTCCTCCCTTGCGAACGGGCGCCGTCGGCCGAGGAGCCGGACCAGGCCTGCCGCACCGCCCGTACCGCGCGGACCGGCCAGAGGATTTCCGGCACTTCTCCATGTACTCCAGACGCGGCGTCCTGTCATGGGCGGGGAGGAAAATCCCTGCTCCCGAACGCAGAAAAGCCCTCGATCCGCGTGGACCGGGGGCTTTTCCAGAAACGCAGAAGCGTTCGCGGCTACACGGACAGCTCGAGGCCCACGGGGCAGTGGTCCGAGCCCATGACCTCGGGCTCTATCCAGGCCCGCGCGACCTTGTCCCTCAGCTCCTCGCTGACGAAGAAGTAGTCGATGCGCCAGCCGATGTTCTTCGGCCGGGCGCGGGTGCGGTAGTCCCACCAGGTGTAGTGGCCCCCGTCCTCGGTGAAGAGACGGAAGGTGTCCACGTATCCTGCGGCCACGAAGCGGTCGACCCATTCCCGCTCCTCGGGCAGGAAGCCGGAGGACTTGGCGTTGCCCACCGGGTCGTGCAGGTCGATGGGCCTGTGCGCCGTGTTCACGTCACCGCAGAAGACCACGGGCTTCTTGGTCCGCAGCTCCTCGCAGTAGTCCAGGAAGGCCTGGTAGAAGCCGAGCTTGTAGGCCAGGCGCACCGGGCCCTGGCCGGAATTGGGGAAGTAGCAGTTGAGCAGGTGGAAGGCCGGGTATTCGACGTGCACGAGCCGCCCTTCGCCCCGCCACTCGTCCCAAGGCATGTCCAGGCGGTGGTTCAGGGGCGGGACGCGGCACAGGCAGGCCGTGCCGGAATAGCCCTTCTTCATCGTGGCCGAGTTCCAGAAGCCCACGTAGCCCTCGGGATCGAGGTCCGTGGGCGCCAGCTGCTCGGGCGAGGCCTTGGTCTCCTGCAGGCAGACCACGTCGGCCCTGCGCTCGGAAAACCAGTCCCAGAAGCCCTTCTTGGCCGCGGCGCGAAATCCGTTCACGTTCCAGGAGTAGAGGATCATGCGCCCTGCCCGATGCGTCTGTGTTCGATGACGATGGACTCCGGACGCACGCGGATGAGCGCGTAGCCGCCGTCGGCGAGCATGCCGGGGTTGACCACCCGCGTCCTGCCGAGGCTGTCCTCGGCCGCGGATTCGTGGATGTGGCCGGTGAGACAGACCGCGGGCTCGCGGCGCAGGATGAAGTCGCGCACGGCCGCGCTTCCCACGTGCGCGCCCGAGCCCACCACGTCCACCGCGGTATCGAGCGGTGGCGTATGGCAGACGAGGATGAGGCGCGAGGGATCGCCCACCTTGGCCCAGGTCTCCTCGAGCCAGGCGCCCAGCGTGGCGTCGTCGATCTCGGACGGCGTGCCGAAAGGCGTGGTCGTGGACCAGCCCGCGCCCATGAGCCACGCGCCGCCGGGAAGCTCCACGGCCTTCCTGTGGATGTTCGCTCCCGCGGCCGATAGCGCCTCGTCCGCGGCCGCGCGGTCCATGTTGCCGATCTGGGCGTAGACCGTGGGATTCGCAGCCCTGACGGCGGCCAGCACGGCCTCTGCCTCGGCTTTGCCGCCGAGGTTCGAGAGGTCGCCCGAGACGATGACCCCGGCCGCCTCCGCAATCCCGGGGATGCGCGCCGCGTTGGCCGTCTGGCCGTGCACGTCCCCGAAGCCCACGTATATCTTCTCGTCCATCTCTCCTCCGTCACCATGCTGGTCGCATGCGGGCGCGATGCGCGCCTCGCTTGGTTTTCGCCTCGGTCTTGGATATACTATGATAATACGTATGAAAACCATTCCGTACGACGACAAGGGCGCGATACGAAGCCGCATGACGGCGAGGCGCAGGGAACTCTCCCCCACGCTGCGCGCCTCCCTCTCGGCCCGCGCCCAGGCGAGGATCATGGCCCTGCCCGCCTTCGCCGAGGCCGCCGTGGTCCTGCTCTACTCCCCCGTGCGCGGCGAGACGGCCACCGAGGCCCTGATAGACGCCTTGTGGGCGCGCGGGGCCACGGTGCTGCTGCCGCGCTGCCGCCCGGAGGAGCCGGGCTGCATGGACCTGGCCTGCGTCTCGTGCGCCGCGGACCTGCGGCCCGGGAGCTTCGGCATCCTCGAGCCCGATCCCGCGCGCTGCCCGCCGCTCGAAGACCTGCAAGGCGGCGTGCGGCCGGACCTCGCCATCATCCCCGGCGTGGCCTTCGACCGCTCGGGCATGCGCCTGGGCATGGGCGCGGGCTACTACGACCGCCTCCTGGCCGCGCCCGGCATGGAGCACTGCCTGCGCCTCGGGCTGGCCTACGATTTTCAGATCGTCACGAAACTGCCTCGCGAGCCGTGGGATTGCCCCATGCACATCGTCATCAGCGAAAACGAAACCATCGAGGTGGCTTTATGAAGAACATCCCCACTCCGTTCTGCATCCCCTTCGCGTTCCCCGGCGTGCCCGGCGTGCGTTGCGTCTTCGGCACGCGCATCGGGGGCTACTCCGGCAGCCCCTTCGACAAGGCCAACGTCTCCCTGGACGTGGGCGACGACCCGGCCAAGGTCCGCTCCAACCGCCAGGCCATCAAGCAGGAGCAGGGCTTCACCTTCTGGCAGGAGCTGCGCCAGGTGCACGGCACGGACATGGTCTTCGATCCCGAGCCGCGCGACATCGGCGACGGCCCCACGGGCGAGGGCGACGGCCTGGCCACCTCCCTCCCCGGTCAGGCCCTGGTCATAAAGACCGCGGACTGCCAGCCGATCCTCCTGGCACACGCCTCGGGCAAGTACGTGGCCGCGCTGCACGTGGGCTGGCGGGGCAACGTGCAGAACTTCCCCGGCCGCGGAGTGGCCGCCTTCTGCGCGCACTACGGCCTCGATCCGGCCGACGTACTGGCCGTGCGCGGCCCCTCCCTCGGCCCGGCGGCGAGCGAGTTCGTGAACTTCGCGGACGAGTTCGGCGACGACTTCAAGGCGTTTCACGACGAGGCGAAGAAGACCGTGGACCTCTGGCGGCTCACGCGCCTGCAGCTGCGCGAGGCGGGGCTCAGGCCCGGCAACATCTTCGGCCTGGATCTGTGCACCCACTCCCTGGCCGACGCCTTCTTCTCCTACCGCCGCCGGGAAAAGACCGGCAGGCAGGCGAGCATCGTCTGGATCAGGGGCTAGCGGGCTGACGTAGGCCCAAGTCCCACAAACGAAACGGCCCGGCGGG
>NZ_ATHV01000031.1 GCF_000422205.1 Desulfovibrio sp. X2 | reverse complement strand
CGGCCGCGGCCATGAGGGGGATGAGCAGCTCGTAGGTCACGCGGCCTCCTTGCCCCCGGCCTCGGCCTCGCGCTCGCCGTGTCCGGAGCGCTCCAGGCGGAAGCGGAAGTGGCCCACGAACTGGCCCGCCAGGACCGTGAGCAGGATGAGGCCTTCCATGATCCCGCCGAACGAGGCCGGGACCTGGAGCGAAAGCTGGATGTTCTCCACGCCCACGCGCAGGCCCGCCAGGAGGAAGGCGGCCAGGCCGATGGCCAGCGGGTTCAGCCGCGCGAGCCAGGCCACCACGATGGCCGTGTAACCGTAGCCGGAGATGATCGAGGGCTGCAGCTTGCCCAGGGTGGCCGCGGCCTCGATGAGCCCGGAGAAGCCCGCCAGCACGCCGCAGGCGGCCATCACCAGGCAGACGAGAAATCCGTAGTTCATGCGCGCGTAGCGCGAGGCCATGGGCCCGGAGCCCGCGGCCTTGACCTCGTAGCCGAGCCGCGTCTTGGTCAGCCACAGCCAGACCGCCACGCCCGCCAGCACGCAGACGAGGATGCCCAGGTGCAGCTTCGTGCCGGGCAGCACCGGGAAGGTGGCGCCCGCCGGATAGGGCGGGGTCATGGGGAAGCCGAACGAGGCCGGGTCCTTCCACGGGCCGTAGACCAGCCAGTCGAGCAGGTTGATGCCGATAGATCGGAAGAGCGTCGTGTAGGGAAAGAGTGTAGATCTCGG
>NZ_ATHV01000030.1 GCF_000422205.1 Desulfovibrio sp. X2 | reverse complement strand
GGTCCTTCTCCCCCTCCCCGACCCCCTCCCTCTCTTCCCCCAAAACTTTTTGCTATTTTAAGATCATGGAAGAAGAGATCAGGAACGTCCCGCGCGGCGAGCCCGTGCTGTCCTGCCGCGGCCTGACCAAGCGCTTCGGCCCGGTCGTGGCCAACCGCGACGTGGACCTGGACGTCTACCCCGGCCGCGTGCACGCCCTGCTGGGCGAGAACGGCGCGGGCAAGTCCACCCTCATGTCCGTGTTCGCGGGCCGCTACCGGCCGGACGGCGGCACCATACGCGTGCGCGGGCGCGAGGCGCGCTTCGCCTCCCCGCGCGACGCGCAGGATTCGGGCATCGGCATGGTCTACCAGCGCTTCATGCTCGTGGAGTCCATGAGCGTGGCCGAGAACGTGCGCCTGGCCGCGCCGGGGCTCAAGGCCGCCGAGATCGCCTCCCTGGGCGAGCGCTACGGCCTGGCCGTGGATCCGCACCGCCTGGTGGCCGACCTCTCCATGGGCGAGCGCCAGCGCGTGGAGATCCTGAAGCTTCTGGCCCGCAAGGCCGACATCCTCATCTTCGACGAGCCCACGGCCATCCTCGCCCCGGCCGAGGTCGAGTCCCTCTTCGCCGTGCTCCGCGCCCTGCGCGCCGAGGGCAAGGCCATCGTGCTCATCACCCACAAGCTCGAAGAGGTCCTGGCCCTGGCCGACGACATCTCCATCCTGCGTCGGGGCCGCACCGTGGCCGCGGGCATGACCCAGGACCAGGTGCCGAGCCCGCGCGAGCTTGCCCGCCTCATGGTCGGCCGCGAGGTGCTGCTCTCCGTGGACAAGCCGCCGCTCGACGCCGCGGCGGCCGAGGGCTCCACGGTGCTCGCCGTGCGCGGCCTCGCGGGCTCGGACGAGTCCGGCCGCGCCTCCTTCTCCGGCGTCGGGTTTTCCGTGCGCCAAGGCGAGATCCTGGCCGTGGTCGGCGTGGCGGGCAACGGGCAGGACGCCCTGGCCCGCTGCCTTGCGGGTTTGGGCGGCGGCCGCGCGGGCGAGATCGAGTTCTGCGGCGCCGTGACCCCCGCCTCGGCCTGGCGCGGCGCGCCCGGCCTGGCCTACGTGCCCGAGGACCGGCACGGCGCGGGCAGCGTGGCCGCCATGACCCTGGCCGAGAACGCGCTGCTCACGGACCGCGAGTCCGGCCCGCTGCTCCATATTTCGCGCGGCGAGGCCGTGGTGCGCGATGCCATGGAAACTTACGGTCTCAAGGCCACCGGCCCGGACGACCTGGCTGGCTCGCTCTCCGGCGGCAACCTGCAGAAGCTCATCCTGGCGCGCGAACTCGCGCGCGGGCCGCGCCTGCTCCTGGCCGAGCAGCCGACCCAGGGGCTGGACCTCGCCGCCACCGAGGACGTCTGGCACGCGCTCCTCGACCTGCGCAGCCACGCCGCGGTCCTGCTCTTCACCGGCGACCTCAAGGAGGCCCTCTCCCTGGCCGACCGCATCGCCGTCATCTTCCGCGGCCGCATCCTGGACGTGCTCGACGCCTCGGCCGACGAGACCATCGAGCGCGTGGGCCTGCTCATGGCCGGAGTCGGCCGGGCGGGCGTGCGGAACAGGGACCAGTCCCAGGCAGGGGGCACGGCATGAGCCTCCTGCGCATAGTCCCCCGCGAGCGGCCCCTGGGCCCGCTCTTCAGCCTTTCCCTGGCCCTGGCCGCGGCCCTGGCGCTCGGCTGGATCATCTTCAGCGCGCTGGGCGTGGCCCCGGGCACGGCCTATCTGGCCATGGCCCAGGGCGCCTTCGGCTCCATGCAGGCCGTCTCGGAGATCCTGGTCAAGGCCACGCCGCTCATGCTCTGCGGCCTGGCCGTGGCCGTGGCCGCGCAGATGCTGCTGTGGAACGTGGGCTGCGAGGGGCAGCTGGTCATGGGCGGTGTCTTCGCCGCGGGCACGGCGCTCTTCTGGGGCAGCGGCCTGCCCGCGCCCGTGCTCGTGCCCCTCGAGCTCTGCATGGGCATGGTCGGCGGCGCGCTCTGGGCGCTCGTCCCGGCCGCGCTCAAGGCCTGGGGCAAGGTCAGCGAGATCCTGACCACGCTGCTGCTGAACTACGTGGCCGTGATCCTGCTCGAGCAGCTCTACTACGGCCCCTGGCGCGACCCGGCGGGCTTCGGCTTCCCCGGCACGGCCGAACTGCCAGACGCCGCCATCCTGCCCAGGCTCTGGCCCTCGGTCCTCGGCCGCGTGCACCTCGGCCTGCTCCTGGCGCTCCTCTTCGCGCCGCTGCTTTTCTGGATCCTGCGCCGCACGCGCTTCGGCTTCTCCGTGCGCGTCATCGGGCTCTCCGAGAAGGCCGCGCGCTACGCGCGCCTCTCCATCCCCCTGCGCACCCTGGCCGTGCTCTGCTTCTCCGGCGCCCTGGCCGGGCTCGCGGGCGCGGGCGAGGTGGCGGGCATCCATCAGCGCCTGCAGGAGGGCCTGGCCGTGGGCATCGGCTACGACGGCATCATCGTGGCCTGGCTCGCGCGCGGCAGCCCGCTGGGCGTGCCCCTGGCCGCGGCCGCGCTCGGCGCGCTCTTCGTGGGCGCGGACCAGCTCCAGACCTCGCTCGGCCTGCCCTCCAGCATCGGCCAGGTGCTCGAGGCCGCGCTCCTCTTCGGCTACCTGGCGGGTGAGTTCCTCTCGCGCCACCGCCTCGAGTTCGGCGCGCGGCAGGCCGCCTCCGGAGGCTCCGATGTTCACTGACCTCGCCTTCCTGGCCCAGATCGCGGTCAAGTCCTCGGTCGCCGTGGCCCTGGCCTCGCTCGGCGAGCTCCTGGCCGAGCGCTCCGGCGTCCTGAACCTCGGCGTGGAAGGCATGATGCTCATGGGCGCGCTCACCGGCTTCGCCGCCTCCCTGGCCACGGGCAGCCCCTGGCTCGGCGTGGCCGCGGCCATGCTCGTGGGCCTGGCCATGGCCGCGCTCTACGCCTTCTTCGCCGTGGGGCTGCGCGCCAACCAGGTCCTGGCCGGGCTCTCCCTGACCATCCTCGGCATGGGGCTCTCGAACTTCCTCGGCCGCTCCCTGGTCGGCCAGGTCGGCCCGCGCTTCCTGACCTACGCCGTGCCCGGCCTCGCCGAGATCCCCGTGGTCGGGCAGATATTCTTCCGCCAGAGCGCCCTGGCCTACGTGGCCTACGCGCTCGTGCCCGTGGTCTGGTGGCTGCTCGCGCGCACCCGCGCCGGGCTCGCCGTGCGCGCCTGCGGCCAGGGCGCGGCAGCGGCCGACGCCGCCGGGGTGAACGTGGCCCGCGTGCGCTTTTTGTGCACCTGCGCGGGCGGGCTGCTTGCGGGCGCGGGCGGCGCCTATCTCTCCCTGGCCTACACGCCCGGCTGGGCCAACGGCATGACCGGGGGCCAGGGGTGGATCGCCGTGGCCATGGTCATCTTCGCGGCCTGGCATCCGGGCCGCGCCTTCGGCGGGGCCATGCTCTTCGGCCTGCTGCAGGCCCTGCAGTTCTGGTTCCAGGCCACGGGCCAGGAGCTCATCCCGGCCTACGTCCTGCGCATGCTGCCCTACCTCATGACCATCGCCGTGCTGGCCGTGGTCCAGGGCAGCCCGAAACTGCGCCGTCGCTCGGGCGCCCCCGCCGAGCTCGGCACGCCGTTCAGCAGGGGAGGCTGAAGAAAATATAAGTAAAAGAGTATGTATTAGTTTGCAATTTGACAAAGGTAAGGGAGGTGAAATATACTTAAAGAAGTATAAATAGCTGTATTCAACAGGAGTTGCGAATGGACGTTGTTTTTCAGGCGTTCCAGTGGAATCTTCCGTCCCCCGATTTTTCTTCAGAAAAACTTCTTGATTTCATTAGCAAAGAAAACGGTTGGGTGTTTGGTCAGCGCTATTTCTATGCTGTTCCTTTGGATAATTGCTGGGCAGGCCTTGTCCTAACAGTTAGAGACGCGAAGAGGTTTGCAACATTAGAGAAAAAAGGTGAACAAATTATAGTAACATCCCGACAGCTTGAAGAAGGTTCAATGATTACAGATTTTAATTTTTTTGTTTTCTGTCAAGGTGCAAATTTTGGAATTTATCAACACTACAATAAATCATGTTCCCTCAATCAGTTTAATTTGATTGTTAAAAAATTTTATAATGAAAGAAGAGAAGTAGTGAAAAAAAATATAGAGGAAAATGTGGTTGATAGAAAAATTAGAGATGAAAAACTTCGAAATTTATCGAAAAAATTTACATACTCAATTATAGAAAGACCAGGACATTTTCATGAACGGATTGGAAAACTTAAAGATATAAAATCTGTAGAGTATGAATATTTAACATTTGAGCAAAATGAAAATAGATATGTTCCATTGTCTGGTGTCGCTAAGAGAATAAGGCATCATGTCAGCCTTTCAAAGGCAATCAATGCGCGCGAGAAACTTGCTGAGGCTGTAGATTTTTTTAAGGAAAAGGTATTTAAAAAAGCTCTGGTGAAAGGGATTGATCCTGAGAATAATGAAATTGTATATAAGCTAGTAAATGATTTCGATAGAATTGCAGAATTTGATTATGATGATCTAGTAGTTGCCTTGGCATTTAATTCGAGTGATATCGTGAAGTCTATCAGCGAAAATTTGATTGTGAAGAGGTTGCGACATGAGATTTTCAATGTTGAAAAGCTAATCATTTCATTAATATGAATCGGGTATTTTGTACTTGTATACTATTGTGGCTGACTTTGTCAGCCACAATTTTTTATGCAGCAAGAATGTATGACGTTAATGTATATTGTATTTATGAAAAATACATGAGGCATTATTTCTTTACCGCATTTTTAACTGCTGGTAGCTTTATTCTTTCGTTGATAACTATGATGCTTTTCAACCTTCAATCTAGGTTGTTTGATAGCAAACTTTATATAGAGAGACATGAAAAGCATGTTGCAATGACAAAATCAAAACAAAAAAGATATGATCCGTTGATTAATCTTGGAACTTTGCTCTTGATATGCGTAGGATTTTGCCTTGCAAGCTCTATTATTCAAATTTCATTTGGCTTCATTCATTCAAACCTAGTTGCGACATTGTGTATGTCTATTGCATTTGTAACACTTCTTCTCATTATTTATACATGGCTGAAAGTTTATGCAACAATACAAGTGTGGTTTGAAATACTTAACAAAGATAAGGATGAGTGACAGAAGAATTTTTCATTCGCCAGAGTTCATCTTCTCTCCTTTTAAGCTTGCTCCCGCCAACTTGAGCATCTTTGGCTCCTAGCCTTTTCAATCCGACCCTTCCGGGCTATAAACCCGCCCGGACAAAAATCCGTTTCGCAAGGAGCACGCCCATGGACCTGCGCGCACGCATCCGGGACATCCCCAACTATCCCAAGGACGGCATCGTCTTCTTCGACATCACGCCGCTGCTCTCCGACCCCTCGGCCTTCAAGTACGCCGTGGACCAGCTCGCCGAGCGCTTCGCCGATACCGGCGCCACCAAGATCGCGGCGGCCGAGGCCCGCGGCTTCATCTTCGCCGCGCCCCTGGCCTACAAGATGAGCCTGCCCTTCGTGCCCCTGCGCAAGCCCGGCAAGCTTCCCTGGAAGACCATGTCCGTGACCTACGATCTGGAGTACGGTACCGACACGCTGTGCATGCACGTGGACGCCATCACCCAGGGCGACAAGGTGCTGCTCATCGACGACCTGCTGGCCACCGGCGGCACGGTGCACGGCATGATCAAGATGGTCGAGCAGGCCAAGGCCTCCATCGCGGGGCTCGGCTTCGTCATCGAGCTCGGCTTCCTGCGCGGCGGCGAGACCCTGCGCGAGGCGGGCTTCGACCACACCTGTCTTCTGAACATCTCCTAACAGGGAGGCGGACATGGCCAGGATCGGCATCATCGGCGGCAGCGGACTGGACGACCCGGACATCCTGAAGGAGCCGCGCGACGTGGAGGCGACCACGCCCTACGGCCCGCCCAACTCCACCCTGCGCCACGGCACGATCGCGGGCCGCGAGGTGGTGCTGCTGGCGCGGCACGGCCGCAGCCACACCACCCCGCCCACCCAGGTCAACTACCGGGCCAACATCCTCGCGCTCAAGGAGGCGGGCTGCAGCCACATCCTGGCGACCACCGCCGTGGGCTCGCTGCGCGAGGAGATCGGACGCGGCGACCTGGTCATCCTCGACCAGTTCATCGACTTCACCCGCCGCCGCTTCCTCTCGTTCCACGAGCGCTTCGAGCCGCACGCGCCCGTGCACACGCCCATGGCCGAGCCCTTCGACGAAAAGCTGCGCGGCCTGCTGAACGCGGCCTGCGCCAAGCTCGGCTTCCCGCACCACGAGCGCGGCACCGTGGTGACCATCGAGGGCCCCCGCTTCTCCACCCGCGCCGAGTCCAACATGTTCCGCATGTGGGGCGCGGACGTGATCAACATGTCCATCGCCACGGAGTGCGCCCTGGCCGCCGAGGCGGGCGTGCCCTACGCGGCCGTGGCCATGTCCACGGACTACGACTGCTGGAAGACCGACGAGGCCCCCGTGACCTGGGAGGAGATCCTGCGCATCTTCCGCCAAAACGCGGACCGCGTGACCGCGGTGCTCAGCGAGGTCATCGCCGGGCTCTAGCCCGGACGGGCCGTCCGGCGCCCGCCACCGGGACGGGCGCCGGGCCTGGCTTCATCGCTTCATCGCCGCAGCAGCGAAAGCAGCCAGAGCAGCACTATGGCGCCGACCGTGGCCGTGACCAGGCTGCCGATCAGGCTGTAGGTGTGGATGCCCAGCACGCCGAAGAGGAAGCCGCCGACCAGCGCGCCGATGACGCCCACGATCAGGTTGCCGCCCAGGCCGAACCCGCCGCCGCGCATGATCTTTCCGGCCAGCCAGCCCGCGCACAACCCGATGATCAGAAACCAGATGATACCCATGTCGGACCTCCGAGGTTTTTCCGCGAGTATGCCATGCCGGGAAAAAAACGCAACGCGGCGCGGCCTTGCCAAGGGTTCCGGCCGAGGCTATCCTCCGAATGCCTGAACGATTCCCCTAAGGAGACGCCATGCGATTCGCCGTCATCGGCGCCGGCAGCTGGGGCACGGCCCTGGCGGACCTTCTGGCCTCCAGCGGCCACGACGTCCGCCTCTGGGTGCGCGAGCCCTCGCTCCTGTCCGCCATCCGCAGCACCGGAGAGAACACCTGGTACATGCCGGGCGTGCAGCTCGACCCGAGCATCCAGTATTCCGTGGACGCCGCCCATGTGCTGGACGGCGCCGAGTGCTGCCTCTTCGTCGTGCCCAGCCAGTTCCTGCGCTTCTCCCTGGGGGTCATGAAGACCCACCTGCCCAAGAAGCCCGTCATCGTCACGGCCAGCAAGGGCATCGAGCTCGGCAGCCTGGCCACCATGTCCGAGGTCGTGGAGCAGACGCTCGGGGCGCTGAAGCCCCGCTTCGCCATGCTCTCCGGACCGAGCTTCGCCTATGAGGTCGTGCGCCGCATGCCCACGGCCGTGTCGCTCGGCTGCGCCGGGAAGAAGGTCGGCAAGGAGCTCCAGGCCGCCTTCTCCTGCGGCTCGTTCCGCGTCTACCTGAACGAGGACGTGCGCGGCGTGGAGCTCGGCGGCGCCATCAAGAACGTCATCGCCATCGCCGCGGGCATCTCCGACGGCCTGGGCTTCGGCTCCAACGCCCGCGCCGCCCTCATCACCCGCGGCCTGGCCGAGATGACCCGCCTGGGCGTGGCCATGGGCGCCAAGGCCCATACCTTCATGGGGCTGTCCGGCATGGGCGACCTCGTGCTCACCTGCACCGGCGAGCTCTCGCGCAACCGCCAGGTCGGCCTGCGCCTGGGCAAGGGCCAGAAGCTCCTCGAAATCCTCGAAAGCATGAAGATGGTCGCCGAAGGCGTGAAGACCACAGAGGCCGTCTACCAGCTCGGCCAGCGCCACGCCATCGACCTGCCCATCACCACCATGGTCTACAGGGTCCTGAACGAGAACAAGGACGCCTCCGAGGCCGTGCGCGAGCTCATGTCGCGCGCCTTGAAAGACGAGACCAGCTAGATATTCCCTGCCGGAGGATGCCTCCGGCGGGCAGGGGGGGGGGG
>NZ_ATHV01000029.1 GCF_000422205.1 Desulfovibrio sp. X2 | reverse complement strand
CCCTTCGGCACGGGCCGGTCCGGACCGGACGCGACGGACGCGACGGGCGCGGCGGATTGATCGAAAAGCGCGCCGCATGCAGGGCGCACGACAAAGAGCGCCCGAAACGATCGGGCGCCCGCGTATTCTACAGCCGAGGGGGGGCGACCGTTCTGCGGCAGCGCGGCGGATGCCGTTTGCTTAGTGCCTCGGGGCCTTCTTCGCATGCAAGGGATGGCGGGTGCCGTCGCCGTAGTGCTTGTCCAGGGAGAGGTTGTCGCCCGGATGGTTGAAGTAGCACTGGCGCGAGAGCTCGGGTGTGCCCGCGCTCAGGAGCTCGGGCAGGGTCACCGGGGTGAGGCCCCTGGCGCGCAGGAGCGGCAGGAGGTCCGCCAGGATGCGCGCCGTGTGCGGCGGCACGCCGTTGGCGTGCATGAGGATGATGGAGCCGGACCGGGCGCGCTCTGCCACGTCCCTGGCCGCGGCTGCGGCGTCCTTGTCCATCTCGGCCGTGACCACGTCCCAGGTCACGGTGCGCAGGCCGAGCTTCGCGGTCTCGGCCATGGAGTCGGCCGAGCAGCGGCCGTAGGGCGGCCGGAAAACGGTCAGCTCCGCGGGCGCGGGCACGGCCGCGGCGGAAAAACCGGCGGCCTTGGCGCGGGCCGCGAGCCTTTCGCGCAGCGTCTCGTACTCGGCCTGGGTCCAGAGCAGCTGCTCGCGGCGCTTTTCGGCGTCGAGCACGGCCATGTTGCCGTGCGTCCAGGCGTGGTTGCCGAAGGCGAAGAGCGGGTCGGCCATGAGCTGCATGGTCCGCTCGGGGTGCGAGCGCATCCAGCGGCCGCCCAGGAAGAAGGTCGCGGGCGTCCCCTCCCGGCGCAGGAGGTCCACCACCTCGCCGTCGTAGCCGGAGGCGCGGTCCGCGAGCTCGCAGAGGTCGAAGGTCAGGGCCACCAGGCGTTTGTCCGGCGGGAGCTCGACGCGGCGTACCGTGGCCGCGTCCGCCCCGCTTTCGCTTGCGGGCAGGGGCGGCAGCGCGGCGCGCGGCCATTCGGGCGAGGGCGGCGAGTCGTCCGGCGGGGTGGTCGGGCCCTGGCGGCGCTCCCCGGGCGTCCCGGCAAGCTGTTCGGGCGTCCACAGGGCGTGCAGCAGGGCCGCGCCGCCGTCGGCTCCATTGCCTGCGCCGTCCTGCGCTCCCGCGGCCGGGGCGCGGCCGGGCAGCAGGCAGAGGCTGCAGCAGACGAGAGCCGCGCACAGGGCACGAAAAAGGCCCGGCGCGAGGCCGGGCCCTGAACGATCATCGAGATTCTGGCCGAGGTTCGGCTTCATGGTCTTTGGTCCGGAACATGCCGCCCGGATGCGGGATCGAGGCGAGGGCGGTCTAGTGGTGGTCGTTGTGCAGGTTGTGGTGGATGCGCTTGGCCGCCATGCTGACCATCCAGACCAGGTAGATGAAGATGAGGCCCACGCCCAGGGTGCCCTGGGGGGTGGACTGGAACATGTTGTGCACGAGATTCGAGATGACTTCCCAGGTCCAGGCCATGACAACCTCCCTCTTTGTTCCCTACGTGTGAAAATTTTCGCGCGAACCGGGTTTTCTTGGCCCTAATCGGCCCCGATGTCAAGGGCCGCAGGCCCTCGCGGCCGCGGCGCGCCCGGCCCGAACGGCCGCCGGGCCAGGGGCCGCGCGGCGGCCGCGCGGGGAGGACGCCCGGCGAAATCGGCTGCCGCGCCCCTTGGCCCCCGGCCGGGCTTGTTGTATGGCAGGCGCATCACACGCAAGGAGATGCGGGAGAACGCGATGCTGGACATTCGATTCGTGCGCAAGAACCCGGACGCGGTTCGCGAGGCCCTGGCCAAGCGCCGCTCCAAGGTGGACATGGGCGAGTACGAGGCGCTGGACGCCGAGAGGCGCGCCCTCATCGCCGAGGTTGAGGAGCTGAAGGCCCGCCGCAACCAGGTTTCCAAGGAAGTGGCCGAGGCCAAGCGCAAGGGCGAGGACGCCTCCGCGCTCATCGCGAGCATGGGCGGTGCCTCCGAGCGCATCAAGGCCCTGGACGAGGAGACGGCCGCCGTGGACGCGCGCGTCCAAGACATCCTCATGGCCATCCCCAACATCCCGCACGAGTCCGTGCCCGTGGGCGCCTCGGAGGAGGACAACCGGGAGGTGCGCCGCGTGGGCACGCCCGGGACCTTCGACTTCGCGCCCAAGGACCACGTGGACGTCGCCGTGGGGCTCGGCATCCTGGACACCGAGCGCGCGGCCAAGATCGCGGGCGCGCGCTTCTCGGTGCTGAAGGGCGCGGGCGCGGCGCTCGAGCGGGCGCTGGCCGCCTTCATGCTCGACCTGCACATCCGCGAGCACGGCTACGTCGAGGTCATCCCCCCGGTCATCGTCAACACCAAGACCATGACCGGCACGGGCCAGCTGCCCAAGTTCGCGGAGGACCTCTTCAAGCTCGCGAACAGCGACTACTGGCTCATCCCCACGGCCGAGGTGCCGGTGACCAACCTCTACGCGGACGAGACCCTGTCCGCGGAGCAGCTGCCGCTGAACCACTGCGCCTTCACGCCCTGCTTCCGCTCCGAGGCGGGCTCCTACGGCAAGGACACGCGCGGCCTCATCCGCCTGCACCAGTTCAACAAGGTGGAGCTCGTGCGCTTCGTGCGCCCCGAGGAGTCCTACGACCGCCTCGAGGAGCTGACCGGCCAGGCCGAGACGGTGCTGAAGCGCCTCGACCTGCCGTACCGCGTGATCACCCTGTGCACCGGGGACCTCGGCTTCTCCGCGGCCAAGACCTACGACATCGAGGTCTGGCTCCCGGCCCAGAACACGTATCGCGAGATCTCGTCCTGCTCGAACTTCGAGGACTTCCAGGCGCGCCGCGCGGGCATCCGCTTCAAGGAGAAGGGCGGCAAGGGCAGCCAGCTCGTGCACACCCTGAACGGCTCGGGGCTGGCCGTGGGCCGGACCATGGTCGCGGTGCTCGAGAACTACCAGCAGGCCGACGGCAGCGTGGTCGTCCCCGAGGCGCTGCGCCCCTACATGGGCGGCCTCGAGGTCCTGCGCCCGGCCTGAGCCGAAAGCCGGGACGCGGCCCCGGACCCCGGACCCGCGTCCCGGCAGGATTTCCCTCGGTTGACAGCCAGGGCCGCAGCCGGTAAAAACCACTCTCTTTTCCGGGGGCCGTTAACTCAGCGGTAGAGTATCTGCCTTTTAAGCAGAGAGTCGTTGGTTCGATCCCAACACGGCCCACCAAGAAAATCAGCGGCTTACGTGATGCACACGTAAGCCGCTTCTCATTTGGGGCATACAGTGGGGCATACACGCCCCTTCCGCCCGTGAACTGCCTAAAAATAAAGTAAGCGTTTCCAGTGTATTAGGCGCTGGCCGGCGAGCGGTGCGTGTGCCGTCATTTTGCAGGCCCTTGCATGTCCTTGCACTCCTCGCAATCCATCCCCCCTCGCGTCTACCTTTGCCTGCCGTGCGCGCGGCACCTTTTGCACCGTTTCGGCTCTGGAACTGCCCGAGGTGGTGCGCCGGGGCTCCAGGACTGCGCCACGCCCGGGCAGGCGCGGCAGGTCTTGGCGGGGTAGGCAGAGCAGTTAGGGAAAGGAAGAAGGCCCCCGGACAGGAACAGTCCGGGGGCCTTCTTCTCAATGGCTTTAATCTTCCTGTTGCAGATCTATTTTCTGCATGCTGGTGTCGCCCTGGGTGACGCAGCCGGGCAGGTCCGGGAAAGTCACGGTGTAGGCCCCGAGGCTTTCCTCGGCCGGATGAAAGACGGCGATGTAGTGCATGCTCCTGGCCCCTAGCTATGCGCCTGCGGCTGCTCCTGGTGGGGGCGCACGTCGTGCGCGATGCGGTCGAAGAGGCCTGCGTCCTCGGCCACCTCCATGTCGTAGCGCGTCTGGAGGTTCAGCCAGAAGTCCGGCGTGGAGCCGAAGTAGCGGGCCAGACGGGCGGCCGTGTCCACGGTGACGGAGCGCCTGCCGTGCACGATGTCGTGAATGCGCTGCAGGGGCACGCGCAGTGCTATGGCCAAGCTGCTCTGCGAGAGGCCCATGGGCTTAAGGAACTCCTCCATGAGGATTTCGCCGGGGTGAATCGGCGGCAGCTTGTCAGTCATGCGTCCGGCTCAGCGTGAAGGGCGTTCAACGGGGTGCAATGCCGAAGCCTCCCACCCCGCGGTGTTTTCGCTCAGCGGGCTAGCGCCGCATTCGCGGCGCAGTCGTCATCAGTCCGGTCGATCTGCGAGTGCCGCGCGTAGGTCGGCCATGTCGGGTAGTAGTCGTCGGCTTGGTTGCCCCACACGTGCCACCCCTCCCGCGGCCCACGAGCGAACAGCTCCAGGTAGGGTCCCGGGCTACACGATTCGACGATGGGGTAGAATTCGTCCGGCTTGCGGGAGTGCTCTCGCTTCTGGGTGGCGAGGAAGTTCACCTGACGGCGACCTGGATCCAGCGTCCGCGCGTTCTTCCCGCGTACGCCGAAAAGGACCAGCTCGGTCACATTGCGGAAGTAGAAGCCCACGCCGCGCCCGTCCGGGCCTCCGTCCTTACGGATTTTGTGCCAGACGAGGTTGCTCTTGTACTGGAATCCCCACGCCTCCATCACCTGCAGGCCTTCCGGCAGAAGGGCATTCGGGACCCAGAGATAGAGGTGGGCGGTGTCGTGCGCCAGCCGCTCCACGGGGAGCGCCTTGATGTCGTCCAGAGTCATGGTCCCATAGCGCGACAGGCGCTTGTGTTCTGGGGCCATCTTCCCGGTGCGGTTCTGGAACTGCCATGGCGGGTCGGCCAGAATCGTGCGGAAGCGCATGTCTCCGCATTTGCGCAGCAGATCCTGCGCTGCCTCGGAGTCTATCTCCATATTTTTCTTGCTCATTTTTTTGTTTTCCAGTCAGCGATCAGCTTCTCCGTGATGCCGAAAACTAGCACAGGGCAACCGCCGTGTCTTCCCGCGTTGAGCCGATATAGCAGCTTGCCCATCCATGTAGTGCTGGCACCATATTTGTCCTTCACCGACATGGGCTGCCCAGCCTTTTTCCCTCCGGTATAAAAAACAGGGCGGCCGTCTTTTCCCAGCCGAGGAATGGAATCGAAAATCGGGTTGAGCCGCGCGCTCCGCGTGACGAGGACTCCGACGCTGATGATACCGCACTCGTGGAATGTCCGTAGCGCATATAAGTCCCGGTCGAAGGTCTGGTCTTTGGAGTTCCACTCTAGGTCGAACGCGACCCGGCCTTTCACGTAGTCGATCTTGTGCCCATCGATGAAGTTTTTGATCACATGCGGCGGTGTTTCCGGCCGCAGGCTCTTCTTGCTCCTGTTTCCCTCGATGATCTGCTCCTCGTACTCCTTGAGGCGTATCAGGAGATCACCTTGAATGCGGGTTTCGACCCAGCCTGCCGGGCGAAGGACACTAGAGAATTTGCGTGGGATGACGGATTCGTTTCCGCCTGGAGTTCCGATTTCCGTCGTGGTGAGTTCAAAGCTGAGCAGAGCCTGTTCGATTTCGGTGTACTCGTCCGGAAAGGAGTTCGCGAGAATTGAAGCGGCATGGCGGTAGCTGTACACATCGTAGAGGTTGCGAACCTTCGAGGAGATGTATTGCTCGTAGTCGTCAGGCTGGTCTGCGTTAGGGCCTGGGCCGCATGCAATATCGTCCTGCATGTTTCCTTCAAGCTCATCCGCATGAGCCTCTCCGTTCTCCAACTCTTCGGCTTCCAGCTCCACTGATCCATTTTGGCTCATGCGCTATGCTCCGCCCTCGTTCTGCAACTCAAGAATCAAAAAGGAATTTCAAAAAAATACCACTCGGACACAAGATTCACAAGCGCGTTCGAGGTGCTCCTATAATTAGGTGGGGCCGCGAAATCCGGGACACGGGGACCCTGTTTCGGAGGATGCATGCCGTGTGGGTCACCTTGCCCCAGCCGTCCGCCGGACGGCGGGGTACCGGTGGGGTGTATGCCTGTTTCCGTAAGGCCTGAACGGGGGAAGTGTCGCTTTTTGTCCTTCATGCGATGAAAAGCATTACATTTTTCCAGCGCCGTGCTAAAAGGACTCTCAAGATGGTCATGCCGGATATCGTTGATCCGCCGCATGCGTCCGACGTGCCCGGGAGGAAAGCGCTTCCGGACGCGCCGCCGCGCTGGTCGCTCGCGACGTTCTTCGCGTCGCCCGCGGACCCGGCCGTGGAGGCCGGGCTCGCGCAGGTGAGGGAAGACGCGCTTGCGGACCCGCTTCTTGCCGTCGAGGACCTCGCCGGGACGGACGCGGAGTCCTTCGGCTCGCACCTGGCCCGCCTGGACGCCCTGCAGGCCCGCGAGGCCAGGCTTTCCGCCTACGCCTATCTCCAGTACGCCGTGGACACGGACAGCGAGACGGCAGCCGTGCTGCGCCGCCGCGTGGAGGAGGGGCTGCTGCCCGCCCGCCGCGCGCGCTCGCGCCTCGCCGCCCTGTGGGCCAGGCTCGACCCGGCCGAGGCCCGCCGCCTCATGGCCTCGGCCGAGGCCGCGCCCTGGCGCCACTTCCTGGCCCGCACGCGGCGCAAGCGCCGCTTCCTGCTGCCCCCGCGCGAGGAGGAGCTGTGGGCCGAGAGCCAGGGCTTCATCCAGGAGCGCTGGACGAGCCTCTACGACACCTTGATTTCCGGACTGCGCGTGGGGCCGGAGAAGCTCTCCCTGTCCATGGCCATGCAGCGCCTGCGCCACCAGCGGCGCGGCGAGCGCCAGGCCGCCACCCTGGCCATCAGCCAGGCCCTGGAACCCCATCTGCCGCTCTTCGCCCACACCCTGAACAGCCTGCTCGGCGCGCGCGAGCTCGAGGACTCCCTGCGCGGCAGGCCGCACTGGCTCTCGCAGCGCCTGCAGGAGAACGAGATCGGCCACGACGCCGTGGCCGCCCTGCTGCGGGCCGTGGACGACCGGCGCGACGTCCTGCGCCGCTTCCACGACCTCAAGCGCCGCCTCCTCGGCCTGGACAGGCTGACGCGCTTCATGGACTACGACCGTTTCGCGCCCGTGCTGCCCGCGGCCAGCCCTGCGTACACCTTCGGCGAGGCCGCGAGGCTGGTGGTGGACGCCTTCTCGCGCCTGGGGCGCGAGGTGGGGGCGGCGGCGCGCGAGTTCTTCGCGAAGCAGTGGATAGACGCCGAGCCGAGGCCCGGCAAGCTGCCCGGGGCGTTCGCCCATCCCGGCTCTCCCGAGGCCCATCCCCGCGTGCTGCTGCACTACGGCGGCAACGGCGTGGGCGGCCCGCGCGACGTGCTGCTCCTGGCCCACGAGCTGGGCCACGGCGTGCACATGCACCTCTCGCGGCACCAGACCCTGGCCCAGCAGGAGGCCGCGCCCGTGCTCGCCGAGGCCGTGGCGGTCTTCGCGGAGCTCGTCGTCTTCAGGGAGCTGCTGGCCCGGGCCCGCTCCCCGCAGGAGCGGCTGGCGCTCCTCTGCCAGAAGCTCGAGGACAGCGCCCTGACCACCTTCCGTCAGGTCACCCTGCACCAAGTGGAGGCCTCCTTCCACACCGCGCGCCGCGAGGAGGGCGAGCTCTCCCCGGCGCGCCTGGCCCAGCTCTGGCGCGCCCCGCAGGAGGCCACGGCGGGCGGGAGCCTGTGCTTCGGTCCGCACTATGACGGCTGGTGGGTCCTGATCATGCACTTCGTCCATCTGCCCGGCTACGTGCACGGCTACGCCCTGGCCGAGCAGATCGCCTTGGCCCTCCTGGACCGCTTCGAGAGGAAGCCGCGCGGCTTTTCGGGCCGTTTCCGGGAGCTCCTGGCCGCGGGCGGCTCGGCCTCGCCGCGCAGCCTGCTCGCGCCCTTCGACATCGACCCCGAGGACCCCGCCCTGTTCGACGCGGGACTCTCGCGTATCGACGCCTGCCTGCGCGAGGCCGAGAGCACGGCCGAGACCTCGGGCCTGCCGCGCCTCTGATCCCTTCTTTTCTTTCTTCTTTATAGATGAAGACCGCGGCCCTCAGGCCGCGTTTCCGTCCGCGTCTCCGCTCTCGTACAGCCGGGAATAGAAGCCGAGCCAGTTGCGGCCGAAGATCGCGGCCACGTCCTCCTCGGCATAGCCCGCGGTGTGCAGGCGCGCGGCCAGGGCGGGCAGGCGCGCGGCGCTCTCGAGCCCGGCGACCTCGCCCGCGAAGCCGCAGAAGTCGCTGCCGATGCCGAGCCCGGCCACGCCGAAGCGCTCCACGAACCAGTCCACGTGGGCGTAGACCAGCTCCAGGTCGGCCCGCCGGTCCGCCGCGAGCATCTCCGGGGCCAGGGTCAGGCCGACCACGCCGCCGCGCTCCACGATCAGGCGGATGGTCTCCTCGGTGAGGTTGCGCGGGATGTCCAGGAAGCTGGTGAAGCCGGTGTGCGTGGCGCACAGGGGGCCGGGGAAGAGCTCGGGAAGCTCGGCCAGGGCGGGGCGGGAGAGGTGGGCCACGTCAACGGCCAAGCCCGCCTCGGCAAGCCCGCGCACGAGCTTTTTGCCCTCCCGGCTGAAGCCCGCGGGCGCGGCCACGCCGTTGCCGTCCGCCACGCGGTTGGTGCCGATGTGCGTCAGCCCGACCACGCGCACGCCCATGAGCGCCAGGGCGTCCAGGGGATATTCGAGCAGCGGGTCGGCGTTCTCCACCATCAGCAGCCGGGCCGTGGGCAGGGGCTCGGCCGCGTGCGGCGCGTCGCCCCCCGCGCCCTCGGCAAAGGCGGCGCGAAGCCCCCAGGAGCCCATGACCGGCGAGAGGCCGGTGAGGTGCGTGCGGGCGTGGTCCAGGAGGCGCTGCAGATGCAGGGCGGCGCTGGCCGGGCCGTTCTTGGCGTCCGGAGTGTACAGCGCGTTGACCAGCACGCGCACGTTCCCGGCGCGCAGGCCGTCGAGGGTCACCGGGCCGCTTTCGAGGCGGTGGAAGGGCAGGCCCGGGTGCTGCTCGCGCAGGAAGCAGCCGAGGTCCACGTGAGCGTCGAAGACGGGGGGAGAGGTGTCGGCGGGTGTTTCTGGGGTCATGGGGTGATGCTATCACCTCAGCGTTCCGCCAGGAAGGTCTGGCTCATTATATTCTCGTAGTGGTTCCTGTGCGTGCGCAGGGTCCAGGGCACGGCCTCGCGCCCGCGCACGGCGAGGGGCGCGGCCAGGTGGCCTCCCTCGCCGCCGAGCAGCCCGGGCACCACGTCCTCGCTGCGCCCGGCGAAGGGGCCGAGGGCGGTGCCGCCGAGCCAGCGCTCCTCGGGCGCGATATCCTCGGACCAGGAGAAAGGATCAGCGAGCAGGAGCTCCACGCCGCGCGCGGCCAGCACGCGGTCCAGCTCCCGCACGTGGTCCAGGGGACGGGGCAGCCGGTCCAGGAGGTTCAGGGACGCGGCGCAGGCGAAGGCCCCGCTGCGAAACGGCAGGGCCATGGCGTCCGCGACCACGAATTCCGCGCGCACGTGGCGCAGCCGCTCGGGCAGGACGACTTTGAGCGGCCGCGTGAGGCGTCCCTGCTCCGTGAGGCTGCACTCGAAGGAACCGTCCGCGAGCAGGCGGCGCGCGGCGCGCGCGAAGCGCTCGGAGAGCTCCACGCCGACGCACAGCCCCCGTCGCGCGGCCAGCTCCAGGGTGGAGCGGCCCACGCCGCAGCCCGCGTCCAGGGCGGGCGAGGGGCCGGGGCCGAGCATCTCGCCCCAGCGCGCGTAGGCCGCGCCCGGGGCCGCGCCGCAGGGCGGCTCCTGGTCTTCGTTCCGCGCGGGGGCGGCGAAGTCGCCGAAGCTGCTCCACATGTAGGCGCCGAGCACGGCTTCGCTCTCGTACCCGGCCGTCCCCGACTTGCCCGGCTCGGGCGGCGGGGACGCCCGGCACGATGACGGGAGGAGCACGGCCAGGCCGTCGTCTATGGGATAGGAGGCGCCGCAGGCCGGGCAGCGCAGGGCGCCCTCGATGACGTCGCCGTCATGCGTGCGCGCGCCGCGCTCGAGCACCAGGGGGGAGCCGCCGGACCAGGCCGAGCGGCCGGAGAGGAGGGTTTCCTCGAGGCGGCCGAAGCGGCAGTCCGGGCAGGCGAGAAGGCTCAGGAGTTCTATGCGCATGTCTGGTTCGTCGTCCGGGGAGCGGCCCGGGGGCCGCTCCCCTTTGCGGCTAGTTGACGGCAGGCCCGTGGCAGGCCGGGGCGTGGCAGGCAGGGGCATGACACGCCGGAGCGTGGCAGGCGGCCTTCATTTCCGGGGCATGGCACGCGGGCGCGTGGCAGGCCGGGGCGTGGCAGGCAGGTGCATGGCAGCTCGCGGCCACGGAGACCTTCTTCTCGATGCGTTCGACGTTCAGCATGGGGTGTCCTCCATTGCTTGGGTTATCGAGTCCGCCGTGACGAAGCGCAGGGAGCGGAACGTCCGTGCGGCGTCCTCACACGTTTGGGCGAAGGCGGAGGGGCTCAGCTCCTCCCCGAACAGGGGCCTGAGCAGGGCCGCGATCTCGGGCACGGCGTGGCGGCCGTCGCACAGCTCGAGGTACATGCGGCCGAAGTCGTTCAGCCTGACCACCTCGAGCTCGCCGCCCGCGCCGTCGCCCCCCGCGTCGCCGGAAATGTCGCCGGAAATGTTTCCCGATCCGTTGCCGTCCCCGTTCCCCGCCCCGAAGCCCCGGTAGGCGAAGGCCAGGTTCACGGGCTCGGCCGGGTAGGCCTCGCGCCACAGACCCGCGCGCATGTCCTCGATGACCTGCGGGATGTCGCAGGAGAAGCGCTGCACCAGCACGCCCTGTTGCACGAGAGGCCCGCGCGGCGCCCCCGATGCGCCCGGTGCGCCCGGTCCATGTCCGGGGGCCTCCTGCCGGGGCCGCGCGGCCCTGATCCCGGCGCTCTCGTAGCGCGCCAGCTCGAGGACATGGGCCCAGGCGCGCTCCGGGTCGAAGCCGAGCCCGGCCCGGTCCATGATCTCCTGCGCGAAGGCCCCGAAGTGCTCGAAGCACTGCCGGGCCGTGAGCGGACCCGCCTCGTCTTCCGTGCCTGTGCCCTCCCCCCGCTGCTCCCTCTCTCGCGCGGCCACAAAGTCGAGGAAGGCCGCGAAGAGCAGGGAGGGCGAGCCTCCGGCCGTGGTGTCCGCGGCCGCCGGTTCCGCGGCCACGGCCCGCCCCGCGAGGCAGAGGAGCAGGAAGGTCCGCGGATAGAGGTTCAGGAGCAGGGGGAAGGCGTCGCTCAGGCGGCCGAGCTCGGCGAGCTCCATGCCCGCGCAGGGCAGGTTGTAGAAGCTCGAGAAGAGCGCCGGGTTCGAGGCGATGAGGGCCTCGTCCTCGGCCAGCCGCCTGCCGTGGTCGAACTCGAGGCCCAGGGCGAAGTAGGTGTCCACCTCGCGCGCCAGCCTGTCCGCGTAGTCGCGGTGCAGCTTCGTTCCGGCCAGGACCGTGGGCATCTGCAGCAGCGGGCTGACGTTGCCCTGCACGGCGCAGGCGAGCGCCAGCAGGAGCGTCGCGTCCACGTCCGCGCGCTCCTCGTCCGGGAAGCCGACGATGAAGGACAGCGTGGGCACGATGCCGTGTTTCGTGGTCTCGGCCACGCGGGTCTGCAGGAGGTCCGGGTCGATGCGTTTGTTGATGAAGGAGAGCGTCCTGGCCGAGCCGGAGTCGATGCCGTAGCACATGGACTCGAGCCCTGCCTCGCGCATCAGGCCGAGCAGGGCGTCGTCCACGGTGTCCAGGCGCGAGATGCAGTACCAGCTCGTCTCCTCGTGCAGCCCCTCCTCCATGACCCGCTCGCAGAACGCGCGCACGAATTCCCGGTCCGCGGTGAACTGGTCGAAGGAGAGCACGAAGCAGTCGGCCCCGTGGCCGTCGCGCAGGTGGCGCATCTCGGAGACGATGCGCCCGGGCGAGAAGGTGCGCACGCGCCGCCGCCAGAAGGCGGACTCCGAGCAGTAGACGCAGGCGTGCGGGCAGCCCCGGCCCACCTCGAGCACCGCGATGCTGCGCGAAAGGCCGCAGGCCTCGCGGTAGGCGGAGAGCGGCTGCACCACGGAGTAGTCCGGCAGGGGCAGGGCGTCGAGGTCGCGCAGCAGGGCGCGCTCGGGCGTGCGCACCACGGCGCCGTCCGCGGCGCGGAAGGTCAGGCCGCGCACGCCCGTCAGGGCCTCGGGCCATTCCCTCGATCCCCTCGCCCCGGCCAGGGCGTCGGCCAGCCCGCAGACCGTCTCCTCGCCCTCGCCGCGCGCCACGATGTCGATCTCGGGCACGGCCGCAAGCGTCTCCCGGTCCACGAAGGTGGCGTTGTGGCCGCCCACGATCACGGGCAGGGACGGCCGCAGGCGCTTGAGCTCCCGGGCGATGCGCACGAGGGCCGGATAGGTGGCGCACTGCGCGGAGAAGGCCGCGGCGTCCGGCTCGGTGTCGAGGATGGAGCGGGCGCAGTCGCGGTACATGTCCGGCCCGGGCGCGAGCCTGCCCCGGCGGATGTCCAGGACGAAGTCGAGCACCGCGGCCTCGTGCCCCCGGCCGCGCAGCACGGTGGCCAGGTTGATGATGCCGAGCGGCGGCAGATTGTAGAGCGAGCCCAGATGAAAGGGCGGAAAGGCCAGGGTCATGCGCATGGCTTTGGGTATCCGCTGTATCTCTGATTCTGTCCGGCACCGGGATGGAGGGGGGAGTCGGCCCTCCCGGGGGGCTCTCGGGGCGGATGGTCGGCCGGAGGGATTTGGCGGAATCATAGCAGAGTCGCCCGGCAGCGCAACACGAATGGGTGAAAAAGCCCAGTCCGCAAGCATGGATGCCTTGCCCTGCGGGGCTTTCGGGCGACGATTTTCCGGTTTTCGACAGGCAGTGAAGGAAAAGCCGACGGAGGTTTCCGCCGGCTTTTTTCGTCTCCGCATGGATGAAGCGGGTCTCCCGGTCCGTACTGAGGGCAAATGGCCGTCGGAAGGTTCCGGCGGACGACGAGGAGGATGCCGATGCGCCTGTTGCGGAAAAGAGCGGAACCCAAAGGCTGCCTGAACCTGGATGAGATGTCCGCCTACCTGGACGGGCTGCTCCCCAGGAAGCTCAGGAACGAGCTCGAGGACCACCTGGCCTTCTGCTCGGCCTGCCGCAGGACGGTCATCGACCTGCGCGCCATCCTGACCTCGCCGGACAACGAGCCCGTCCCGGAATGCGCCGAGGGCCTCGGCGACGCCTGCGCCGCCCGGCTGCGCCTGCACAGCCTCGCCGACCTCGCGACCAGCGCCTGAGCCTTCACAGAAGGAGATCAGCCATGATCGATACCACGAGCTACATCAACTCCTTAGCGAAGACGGCGTCCACGTCCGCGACGGACACGACGAGCACGGACTCCTCCTCGGACCTGGGCAAGGACGACTTCCTGACCCTCTTCGTCGCCCAGCTCGAGAACCAGGATCCCCTGAACCCGGCCGACAACCAGGACATGGTGGCGCAGCTGGCCCAGTTCTCGAGTCTCGAGCAGCTGACCAACATCTCCTCGACCCTGGACAGCATGTCCAGCTCCCTGACCGAGTCGCAGCAGATCAACGCGACCTCCTACATCGGCAAGGACGTGCTGGCCTCGGGCAACTGCGTCGCCCTGGCGAGCGGATCGGCCAGCAACGTGACCTACACGGTGCCGGAGGACGCCAGCAACGTCGTGGCCAACATCTACGATTCGAGCGGCAACATCGTGGACTCCGTGAGCCTCGGCGACGTGAATCAGGGCGAATACGACTTCGCCTGGGACGGCAAGGACTACGACGGCAACGTCTGCGACGACGGCGTCTACTACGTCTCCTTCACCGGAGAGGACGAGAACGGCGACTCGCTCTCCATCTCGAGCATGGTCGAGGGCGAGGTCACGGGCGTGTCCATGTCCAGCGGCTCGGTGGTCTTAAGCCTCTCGGACGGACGCCAGGTCTCCCTGTCCAACGTCTACGAAGTCAACAACGTCACGAGCGACACGAGCGCCTCGGACGACGATTCCTCGTCCTCATCAGACGACTCCTCGTCCGACGACTCGGGTTCTTGAACAACCATCCCGGCTGAAGAGCAGAGAAGGAGAACGCCATGAGCCTGACCGGTTCCCTGTACGCGGGCATATCGGGCCTGCAGGCCCACAGCCAGAAGATGTCCGTGATCGGCAACAACCTGGCCAACACGAGCACCATCGGCTTCAAATCGTCGACCATGCAGTTCGAGGACATCTTCTACCAGTCCGTGAACACGGGCGCGGGCATCGGCCAGGTCGGCGTGGGCGCGGGAGTGGCCGCCATCTACTCCAACTTCGCCCAGGGCTCCTACGAGAGCACCTCCGAGGCCACGGACGTGGCCATCGGCGGCACGGGCTTCTTCATGGTCAACAATCCGAACACCGACGAGATGTACTACACCCGCGCCGGCGAGTTCCGCTTCGACAACAGCGGCTACCTCGTGGACACCAACGGCTACCGGGTGCAGGGCTGGCAGGTGAAGGACGGCTCCTCCTCCGGCACGGTGCAGACCACCGGCGTTTCCGGCGACATCCAGCTGAAGAACTTCCAGTCGCCCCCCGAGGCCACAAGCACGGTGAGCATGCTCCTGAACCTCGACTCATCGAGCGACGACGACTCCGCCAACGCCGCCAACCCCTTCTTCTCCCTGTTCGGCAACTGGGACGGCACGGACTCCGACACGCCCATCGCGGATTCCCGCTACGCCTACCAGAACACCATCACGGTCTACGACGAGAACGGCTCCGCGCAGACGCTCACGGTCTACTGCGACCCGGTCAAGGACGCGAGCGTGGTCTCCAACTCCGGCGGCAATCTGCAGTGGGAGTTCATCGTCGCCTGCGACCCGAGCGAGGACGGCCGGACCATCGGCGGGCAGAAGGTGGGCTCCACCTCGGCCGCGGGCCTGCTCATGACCGGCACCCTGACCTTCAACGCCGCGGGCCAGCTCACGGGCATGTCCGCCTACACCCTGGCCTCCGGCGCCTCGGGCGACCTGAAGGACCTCTCCAACTGGACAACGGCGGACCTGAACGACGACGGCCTGCCGACCTTCACGGCGAACTTCACGGGCGAGGCCGACGCGAGCGCGACGGGCGAGGCCAACGCCAGCGCCATCGCCATCGACTTCGGCATCCACGACAGCGGCTCGCCCACCTCGTGGAGCGGCAGCGCGTCCAACGCCTCCATGGTGGGCAACAATCCGTCCATGCTGGACAACTTCACGAGCCCGAAGATCAGCGCCCTGACCACCACCAGCTACGACTCGAGCTCCACGACCATCAGCCAGTCGCAGGACGGCTACGGCCCGGGCTTCCTGACGGACATCTCCGTCAACCGCGACGGCGTGATCACCGGCACCTACTCCAACGGCCAGGTGCTGGACCTCTACGTGCTGACGCTGGCGAGCTTCACCAACCCGTACGGGCTGAGCCGCGAGGGCGACAACCTCTTCTCGGCCACGCGCGAGTCAGGCGCCGCGGTCACGGGCACGGCCAACACCGGCCAGCTCGGCTCCATCTCCTCGAACACGCTCGAGCAGTCCAACGTGGACACGGCCACGGAGATGGTCGACCTGATCACCACGCAGCGCGGCTTCGAGGCCAACTCCAAGGTCATCACCACGGCCGACTCCATGCTCAGCGAGCTGATCCAGCTCAAGCGCTAGGCGTGAGGACGGACGGAAAGGGACGCATCCGCGAGGGGTAGGACCATGGACAACCTGCTGAGCATAGCCCGCAACGCTCTGATGAACAGCCAGTACGCCATCACGGTGCACGGCAACAACATCTCCAACGAGAGCGTCGACGGCTACCGGGTCCGCACGGTCAACTACTCCGAGCTGCCCTCCGTCTCCACGAGCAAGGGGCAGGTCGGGACCGGGGCCACGATCGGCAGCGTGACCCGGCACCTGAACCAGTACCTGGAGGCGCAGTACCTGAAGGAGAACAGCCAGGCCAGCGGGTGGCAGACGCGCTACGACGCCCTGTCCCAGGTGGAGTCCCGCTTCGTGGAGGACGACACCTACGGCACCTCGGCCCTGCTGGACGACTTCTGGAACTCCTGGGCCGACCTCTCGGACGACCCGACGCTCACGGCCAACCGCACCGCGCTCCTGACCACCTCCGAGACCCTGACCACGCGGCTGAACGACCTTTCGGCCGACCTGGCCACGCAGCAGCAGGAGCTGGACCAGCAGATCGCCCAGGAGGTCGGCGAGACCAACGACATCATCGACCAGCTCGCGACCGTCAACAAGCAGATCGCCGCCTCGCCGGACAGCGACGACCTCCTGGACTCGCGCGACAGCCTTCTGCGCCAGCTCTCCGAGAAGGTGGACGTGCAGGTCATGTACCGCTCGGACGGCGAGGTCTACGTGACCACGGGCGCGGGGCAGTCCCTGGTGGACGGGGCCACGGCCTACAGGTTCGAGATCCAGGCGCCGCACGCCGCCGAGGCCCTGACACAGGACTCGGACTTCGCGGGCCAGATCAACTTCGAGGGCTCATCGCCCTACGAGTACACCGTGGAGGTCGTGGACGGCGGCACGGCGTCCGGCGGCAGCGGCGCGGCCGCCTTCCGCGTCTCCGTCGACGGCGGCTCCACCTGGCTGACCAACGACGACGGCACCGAGAAGCTCTTCACCGCCGGGGCCGAGGACGACTCCGTGGACATCGGCGGCGTCACGGTCTGGTTCAGCCAGTCCGGCGATCCGGATTCCGCCGAGACCTCGTCCCTGTCCGCGGGCGACCGGTTCACCATTCTGCCCAAGAACACCCTGGCCTGGGAGACCACGGCAGGCGGCCTCGTCAACGTCACGCCCCTGGACGACGAGGGCTCGGGCAACCGCATCAGCGGAGGCACCCTGGCCGGACTCTTCAGGGCGCGCGACCAGGTCGGGGAGTATTCCGAGGACCTCGACTCCTTCGCGAAGACGCTCATCTGGGAGGTCAACCGGCAGAACTCGCAAGGCGCGGGGCTCGACCCCCAGACCAGCGCCACGGGCATCTACCAGGCGGCGCACACGGACGTGCCCCTCTCGCAGAGCGGCCTGGCCTTCGCCGACCGGGTCACCTCGGGCGCCTTCTCCCTGGCGCTCTACGACTCGACCACGGGCGAGCCGCTCGGCACGACCACGGTGGACTTCTCGTCCATCAACCCTCCGGGGATCTCGACCTTCGACCCCGCGCAGCACTCCCTGGACGACGTGGCCGCGGCCATCAACGACTCCTTCGGCGGCCAGCTCACGGCCGACGTGACCAACGGCAAGCTGTCCATCGAGGCCGCGGACGGGGTCTCCTTCAACTTCGCGGACGACTCGTCCGGACTTTTCGCCGCGGCCGGGCTCAACTGCTACTTCTCGGGCACCGATGCCGGCGACATCGCCGTGAACCAGAACCTGCAGGACCACCCGGAGCTGATCGCCGCCGGGCACGTCAACGGCGAGGGCGAGGCCAACCAGGGCGACAACACCACGGCCCAGGCGATCGTCAATCTGGCCGACAAGGACGTCACCTTCTACACGGCCAGGGGCTCCACCACCTCCACGCTCGGCGAGAATCTCGCGGGCGTGGTCTCCCAGGTGGGCTCGGACGTCTCCCAGGCCGAGACCCAGTACAGCTATGCCAGCACCCTGGCAGACAGCCTCGACACGCAGCAGGAGTCCGCCTCGGGCGTGAACAGCGACGAGGAGATGACCGAGATGCTGCGTCTGCAGCAGGACTACCAGGCGGCCAGCCGCATGATTCAGGTCTCCCTGGACATGATGGACACCATCCTCGGCCTGAAGTGAGGAAGCGACCATGCGCGTCAGCAGAAACATGATCTACGACCTGGCCCTCAGCCAGATGAATTCGTCCCTGTCGGAGCTCACCCGGCAGAACATGATGAACGCCTCGCAGAAGAAGCTGAACAAGCCCTCGGACGATCCCGCGGGCCAGGCCGAGGTGCTCGTCCTGCGCTCCACCGTCGCCTCCATCGGCCGCTACGACGACAACATCTCCGTGGCCAAGGGCTGGCTCGGCCTGCAGGACAGCCAGCTGAGCCAGGCCTCGACCACGCTCTCCACCATCCTGGAGAAGGCGGAGCAGGGCGCCACCGGCACCCTCACCGCGGAGGAGCGCCAGGACATCGCGGACGAGGTGCGGCAGTACTTCGGGAACCTGGTGGGCATATCCAACAGCGAGTATACGGGGCAGAGCGTCTTCGCGGGCCACAAGACCGACTCCGACGCCTACGAGGAGTGCCTGTGGGCCGACTCCCTGGATGCCGACGTCCCGGATTCCTCCGTGCTCGCGGTCACCGGCTCGAGCGACGACTGCATCCTCGTGGAGTTCACGGACGACGGAACCGTGGGCAGCGGCGGCGCGCTGACCTACCGCTACAGCACGAACGGCGGGGACTCCTGGACCGACGCCAGCCTGGCCTCGGGCGCGACCACGCTCTCCCTGGGCGGCGTGCAGCTGACCCTGGCCGCGGGCACCGCCGTGACCGGCCCCAACGTGGACGAGGACGGCACCCGCTTCGTGGTCCGGCCCTCGGCCCGCTACCTGGGCGACGACGACAACCGCGTCGAGGTCATCAACTACGGGGCCACGGGCATAGACACCGTGGCCGAGGGTGCCTTCCCGGGCAACGTCCAGGTGCGCATAGACGGCGACTCGGACCTGGCCGGGCCCATCTCCTATTCCTACTCCACGGACGGCGGCACCACCTGGACCGCGGGCAACACGGCCTCCAACGGCGTGTTCGAGCTGCCCGGCGGCACCCTGAAGCTGACCTCCAACGGCTCGAACCTGCTCGACGCGGGCGACTCCTTCACGGTCAAGCCCGCCATGGCCGACATCGACGTGACCATCGGCAAGGGCCAGGACGTGACCATCAACAGCGTGGGCAGCACCATCTTCGGGGGCCTCGTGCGCGACCCGATCACGGGCGAGGACTCGCTCGCCGACGTCACCGGCAACCTCTTCGACTCCGTGGGCAAGCTCATCGGCGCCCTGGAGATCGGGGACGAGGACGCCGTGGGCGACTGCATAGACGACCTCAAGGCCGCGCAGAAGGTCCTGCTCTCCGGGGCGGCGCAGGTGGGCGCGCGCGAGGACCGCGTGACGTACCAGAGCGCCTCGCTCTCGGCCATCAAGGCCAGCGTGGAGACGCACATCTCGAACGTGGAGGACGCAGACGCCTCGACGCTCTCCGTGGACCTGGCCAAGGCGCAGTACATCTACCAGTCCGTGCTCTCGAGCCAGGCCAAGGTGATGCAGCTCTCGCTGCTCAACTATCTTTCTTAAAGGCCTTCTGCCGGACGGCCGATATCCGGTTCCAAGACAGAGAGGACGACCATGAGCGACAGCACCAGCTCCACCTCCAGCTCCAGCGGCATCAGCAGCCAGTACTGGTCCGGGCAGATCTCCTTCTCGGGCCTGGGCAGCAGCGGCACGGACTTCTCCTCGGTCATCGAGCAGCTGATGGCCGTGGAGAGCTACCGCAAGGACGAGATGGAGTCCTGGGAGAGCACCTGGCAGGACAAGGTCGACGCCCTGGACGCCCTGAACGAGTCCATGGTCAACCTCAAGACCTGGCTCACGGACTACGACTCCCCGGACAAGTTCCTGACCAAGACGGCCGCGAGCACGGATTCCGACGCCCTTTCCGCCACGGCGGACGCCGAGGCCGAGGAAGGCACGCACACCATCATCGTCAACCAGCTCGCCCAGAACGACATCCTGGTCGCCTCGGGCGCGCCCATCAGCGACACCTCCGCGGCCATCACCAGCTCGGACGCGACCATGACCATCTCCTACGCGGGCACGGAATACACCATCGACGTGCCAGCCGGGACCACGGCCGACGGCCTGGTCAGCCTCATCTCCAACAACCCGGACCTGAGCGGCAACGTGCGCGCCAAGCTCCTGTACGACGGCTCGAACTACTACCTGCAGCTGCGCGGCATGGACCTCGGCGCGGACAACGTGGTGGAGGTCACGTCCAGTACCGTGCCGGGCTTCGCCCCGGACGCCTTCGAGCGGACGCAGAACGCGCAGAACTCCCAGGTCAAGGTCGACGGCTTCCCGTCGGCGGCCGACAAGTGGATCGAGTCCGACAGCAACACCCTGGACGGCGTCGTCGACGGCCTGACGCTCTCGCTCAAGGACGTCACGGACACGAACGGCATCAAGATCACCGTGGCCACGGACACGGATGCCGTGAAGCAGAACATCCAGGACTTCGTGGACCAGGTGAACGCCATCAGGACCAGCATCCTGAACCTGTCCAAGGTCGACACCACCGGCGACGTTGGCAGCGCCACGGGTTCCACGAGCAGCGACGACACGAGCAACACCGTGACCGGCTCCCTGCTCACGGGCAACTACGGTCTGCAGATGGTGGCCCAGCAGTTCAAGGACCTGACAGGAAGCTCGGCCATCGGCTTCTCCTACTACGACGGCGACACGGGCCTGGGCGACTTGTACACGAGCCTCTCCCAGCTCGGCATCCTGACCGAGGCCGACGAGGATTCCGAGAATGCCGGCCTCCTGACCATCGACGACGACGCGCTGGACGAGGCCCTGTCCACCGACCCCACGGCCGTGGCCAACCTCTTCTCCGCCGACGGCATCGGCGAGTCGGTCTCCCCCGAGGTCAGCTACGTTTCGCACATCGACGGCACGACCAAGCCCGGCAACTACCTGATCAGTTACACGGTCTCCAACGGCGCGCTCAGCGGCGCCACCATCAACGGCCATCCGGCCAAGATCTCGGGCAACTGGGAGATCACCGGCATGCAGGGCGAGGACGAAGGCGGCCTCGCCATCCGCATCAACGACAAGTCCGAAGGCAGCCACACGGGCGAGGTCAACATCAAGCAGGGCAAGATCCCGGAGATGATCAACCTCCTGGATCAGATGACCGACTCGACCAACGGCACGCTGAACATCATCAAGAACAACTACGAGGACATCATCGACAACATCGAGACCCAGCTCTCCAACGAGGAGCGGCGTCTCGAGCTCAAGCAGTCGACCCTGAAGACCCAGTTCGCGAACCTGGACACGACCCTGTCCAACTATTCGAGCATCCAGAGCTCGCTCTCCAGCTACATCGACCAGCTTTCGAGCAGCAGCTAGACGCTTCCCGGACGGGGAGGACGGCAAGAATTTCCCCCGCGTCCCTGTCGGAAGGCTGGGGCGGGGGGGAAAAAATTTCCGGGCGGCGCGTTCTCGCGCCGCCCGGATTCGCTTTCTCGAGGGGAAGGGACGGTCGTCCGGGGGGGTGGGGGAGGACGGCCGCCCCGTCCCCGGGAGACAGGGACGGGACTTTTCCGGCAGCAGGCTAGGCGGGCTGGGCGACCATGCCGCGCAGCCGGGTCAGGGCCTGGTGCTTCAGGCTGCGCACGGTCTGCTCGCCCACGGCGAGAAGCCCGGCCACTTCGCGGACATCCATGTCGCGGTCGAAGATCATGCCCATGACCTGATTTTGCCGGGTGCTGAGAGCCGGGTGGGGGAAGAGGGGGGTGCGTCCCGGCTCGTTCTCCCGCGCCACGGGCGCGGGGGTCAGCTCGAAGAAGGTCTCGTCCACGGACACCTCGCGCGAGGGACGGCGGCGCAGGGCGTCCAGGGTCACGGAGCGCGCCACCACGGCCAGCCAGGTGCGCAGCGATCCGCGGGAGGGGTCGAAGCTGCGCAGCAGGTGCCCGCCGCGGGCCACCAGCCGGAGCATGACGTCCTGGAAGATGTCGGACGTGTCGGCGGCGTCGTTCGCCCGGCCGTACTTGTCGGCTGTCATGCGGATTGTCTTGCTGATGATTGACGAATAGTTCTTCATGAAATATGCCCATGAAGTATTGTCTCCATCTGCAAGAAGAGACGTGATTTCTTTTTCGTCGACCATGTACAGCATAACAGCATCCTCCGAATGGGGCGTGGTATGGCAGCAGGTAGACTCATCATCATTCTTTTGGCGGGAGAAAATGCTGCCAACACTGCTGCATCATGCAGCCAGTGTCGCTGTTACGGTCAGTTTTTCGTCTTGTATTGTTTGAAACTGTCCCGAGACGTGGACGAAAGTCGACCCTGCTTGACATTTCCTGACCTGCGGGCAGGGTGGAATGGCGTTGAATTTGCTGTGCGTGAGTGGTGAACTCCAGGAGGGCGCAGACCGCCCGAGGAAAGGCCATGATCCCCGTATTGATGATCGACGACGACGAAGAGCTTTGCGGACTGGTGGGACAGAGCCTGTCCGGCGAGGCCATGCACCTCGATGCCGCCTACGACGGCAAGGCGGGGTTGGACATGGCGCTCGGCGGCGAGCACGACATCGTGCTCTTGGACGTGAACCTGCCCGGGCTGACCGGCTTCGAGGTCCTGCGGAGGATACGCGGGGAGGGGGGGCCGCCCGTGCTCATGCTCACGGGCCGGGACGGCGAGCTCGACCGCGTCCTGGGCCTGGAGATGGGGGCGGACGACTATCTCGCCAAGCCCTTCAGCACGCGCGAGCTGGCCGCCCGCATCCGGGCCATCCTGCGTCGCGCGGCCGCACCGGCCGCGCCCGCGAACAAACCCCTGGAGATGTGCGGCGTGCGCCTGGATCCCGGCACCATGCGGCTGTGGCGGGGAGAGGAGGAGATAACGGCCACCTCGGCCGAGTTCGCCCTGCTCGAACTGCTCATGCGGCGCGCGGGCGAGGCCGTGGGGCGCGAGGAGATCGCGCAGCAGGTGCTGGGCCGTCCCCACATCCCCTACGACCGCAACGTGGACATGCACGTCTGCAACCTGCGCCGCAAGCTCGGCAAGGGACCGGACGGCGGCGAGTACATCCGGACCGTGCGCGGCTCGGGCTATCTTTTCTGCCGCGGGCACTGAGAACGCCATGCCCGAGGCCGCCCGCGCCGTCCGGCGCACCAGCCGGATGCCCACGGCCGCGGCGCTGGCCTGCCTCGCGCTGGCAGTGGTCCTGTGCTGGCTGCCGTGGGCCGGGGCGCCGGACCTCGGCGGACCGCCAGAGCCGTCCCTGTCCGCGCCCATATGGGTGGACGTGGCCTGGATGCCGGACTTCGGCGCCGGGCTCACCCCGGCCGAGGTCCTTTCCCGCCTGGACCGCTTCAGCCCCTTCGGCCCCCAGGCCTTCGAGGCCATCAACGAGAGCCCGGCCGCCTGGTTCCTGCTGCGCATGGTCACGGCCCCGCCGCCGGGCGGCGTGGTCCTCGAGATGGCCAACCCCGTGGCCATGCGCTTCTCCCTGGTTCTGCCCGGAGCGGGCGGCGCCTCCCCGCGCGTGCAGACGGCGCAGGGCCGCTTCGTGGAGTTCTATCTGCCCGACGACGCGCCGCGAAGCATCCTCGTGCGCTGCGCGGGCCAGGACATGCCCAAGCACCCGCCGCGTTTCGTGGCCGAGCGGCTGCACGCCCGCGAGGTCGGGCACAAGGGGCTGGCGCTCGGCATGTTCTACGGCGGGCTCCTGCTCATCGCCGCGGTCAACATCCTCTTCGGCCTGCTCCTGGGCGAGCCGGGCCACGCCTGGTACGCGGCCTCGCTGGCCTTTCTGGGGGCCATCTTCTTCCTGGCCTTCGACGACGTGACCGGCGCGACCTTCCTGGGCGAGCTGAACGTGGGCGTGCCGGGCCGCGTGCTGGCGCTCGGCTGGCTCTTCTGCTGGTGCGGCCTCGTCCGCTCCTTCATCCACACGGCGCGGCGCACGCCCCGCGTGGACCTGGTGCTGCGCCTGCTCATGGCCGCCTTCGTGCTCCTCCTGCCCATGGCGGTCTGGAGCAGGCAGGGCGCCATGCGCCACATCTTCTTCTCCATGGCGCTGCTCATCCCGCTGCTCGCGCTCTTCGCGGGCCGGCAGGCCATGCGCCGCGGCTTCGCCCCGGCCCGCCTCTTCCTGGTGGCCTGGGGGCTGGCGCTCCTTCTGCCGCTGCTGCCGGTGCTGCATCGCGCCCTGCACCTGGGGCCGCGCATCAGCCCGGGGCACGCCGTGTCCCTGGTCCTGCTGCTGCAGGCCGCGGTCTTCACTACCTCGCTGCTGGACAAGGTGCGGGCCATGCAGGCCGAGAACATCCGTCTGCTCGAGCGCAGGCGGGCGGACGCGCGCGTGGTGGACACGCAGCGCAGGCTCTTTCGCGAGGTCTCGCACGAGCTCGCCGGGCCGCTCTCGCGCCTGGGGCTGGCCATAGAGCTCTGCGGCAGGGGCGGCGACGTGCCCGGCCTCGTGCCGCGCATGTCGCGCGAGCACAGGGCGTTGACCACCCTGCGCGGCCAGATGCTCGACCTGGCCCGCCTCGACGACGCGACGGCGCCCGGGCCCGCGCGGCCGGGCGGGCTGGTGGACCTGACGTTGCTCGCGGCGCACGCCGCCAGGGACGCGGGCGAGGAGGCCGGACCCGGCGCGGTGCGCGTGCAGGCCCCGGGAGAGCTGCCCGTGCACGGCGACGCCGTGCTGCTCAGGCGCGCCCTGGACAACCTGGTGCGCAATGCCCTGGTCCATGCCGGACCGCCCGTGACCATACGGGTGGAGAAGGACGGCGGGCGGGCCCTGCTCGCAGTGCGCGACGAGGGGCCGGGCGTGGCCGGGGAGGATCTGGAACGGATCTTCGAGCCTTTCGAGCGCGCTGCGCACGGCCCGCGGGCCGAGGAGGGCAGCGGGCTCGGCCTGTCCATCGTGCGCCGCGTGGCCGAGGCGCACGGCGGCAGGGCCTGGGCCGCCAACCGGGAGCGGGGCGGACTTGCCGTGTTCATCGAGCTGCCCCTGCCCGCCGTGGCCGCGGACATGGAGCAGACGGAGAGCCCCGCCCGGTCCGAGGCCTAGGGCGCGGCGGTCAGCTCGCCGGGCATGACGATCATGGCCGCGCGGGTGAGCTTGAGGCGCCCGCGGGTGGCGGGCCCTTCGTGCAGCAGCCAGACCGCAGCCTGCTCGGTGTAGAGCGACTCGGACGAGATGCAGTCCACGGGCAGGACCACGTCCAGGCCGCGCACCGCGGCCTCGGTGGCCGTGGCCAGCACCGCGCCGTGGGCGGCCGTGCCGGTGACGACGACGGTCTTCACGCCGCGCTCCTTGAGCAGGGCGGCGAGCTTCGTCTTGTAGAACTTGTCCACGCTCGACTGGATCACCGGTTCGTCCGGCAGGGGGGCCACGGACGGCAGTATGCCCTCCCGCGTGCCGCTCCTGGCCAGGCTGTGGATCACGGGCATGCCGGAGGCGCGGGCGCGGCGCACGAGCTCTGTGATGGCCGGTACGGTCTCGAGGCAGCGCGGCCTGCGCTCGGCGTTGCAGGTGTGCTCCTCGATGTCGAGCACGAGCAGGGCCGCCTTCGCGCCCGCAAGCTGCACGACCCGGGGCTCGGGCGCGGCCGGGGGCGCGGCCTGCTCCCAGTCGGCCACGATGTCCCCTGCCAGGGCCGGGAACGCCCATCCCGCGACGGCGAGAACGGCGAGAACGGCGAGGAGGGCGAGTGCCGGGCCGCGCCCGAGGCGGGTCGCGCGGCGGGCAGGATGGAGACCGGGGGGCGTGCGGCGGAAAACCATGGAACCTCCGTGCTCGGGCGAGGAGTCGCGCCCGGCCGGTCGGCGGACGGGCGATCAGCGTTTCCCCTAGCACGGCGGAGCGGGGCTGCGAAGACGCCTTGCGGAAAAAAACGGCCCTTCGCGGCGGAAAAGGGTGTTGACATCCCCGGCCGAAGGAGCTAGAAGCCTCCTTCCGATGCGCGAGCATCGACCGCGTCCCCATCGTCTAGTGGCCTAGGACACTGGCCTCTCACGCCGGTAACAGGGGTTCAAACCCCCTTGGGGACGCCACTTTTCAAAGGGCTGCGACATTCGTCGCAGCCCTTTTTCGTTGCCGCCGCCCGTGCGGCTGCCCCGGGTGGAGCGCATCGCGTTCCTTCCGCCTCGCTCTCCGCCCCCTTTCCGCGCCCTTTCCGCCCGGCCGGAACGGTCACGAAGTTTCGCAGGATCGGGCAATCCATCCAGAAGATCGTGCTACCACCTCCGTGAAAATCCCTGTACAAGGGATATACATGGTGAACTGCGACCGGCCGGTGGATGTGTTCCGGCCCGGCCGCCGTCGTGAACCCGTGACGTGAGGGGCATGGATCATGGCACACGAGGCATGCGCGCACAAAACGCCCGAAAAGCTTTCGCGCCGGGCGTTCATCAAGGGCGTCATCGCGGCCGGGGCCGTGTCCTGGGCGGGCTGCATGTTCCGCGGCAGCGCCCTGGCGGGGCAGAAGGCCTCGCCGGGCGGCGTGGAACGGCTGATCACCCTGAACGTCAACGGTCGGCAGCGCCACGTGGACGTCATGCCCCAGGAGACCCTGGTCATGACCCTGCGCTCCAAGCTCGGCCTGACCGGCACCAAGATCGGCTGCGACCGCGGCGAATGCGGCGCCTGCACCGTGCTCGTGGACGACGTGCCGCAGTACTCCTGCTCCGTCCTCACCCATTCGGTCAGGGGCAGGCGCATCCTGACCGTGGAAGGGCTGTCCGCGCCCGGCGGCGCGCTCCATCCCCTGCAGCAGGGCGTGCTCGACGAACAGGGCTTCCAGTGCGGCTACTGCGCACCGGGCTTCCTCATGGCCGCGGCAGGCTTCCTGAAGGCCAACCCGGACCCCACCCGGGCGGAGCTGGCCCGCGCCGTCTCCGGCAACCTCTGCCGCTGCCAGGACTACGAGAAGATCCTTAACGGCCTCATGCGGGGCGCCGAATACATGAGGAGGGCGTGACATGGCCGAAAAGCCCTTGGCTTCCCCCTTCTCCGTCATCGGAAAGGACTACACGACCCCGGACCTGCGCGCCAAGCTGACGGGCAGCGCCAGGTACTCCGAGGACTTCCGCGCCGAGGGCATGCTGTACTGCAGGCTCCTCACGAGCCCCATGCCGCACGCCCGCGTGAAGCGCCTGGACACCTCCGCGGCCCTGGCCATGCCCGGGGTCAAGGCCGTGGTCACCGTGGACGACCTGCCCGCCCCGGCCGACGCCGTGACCGACACGGGCGCGGTCATCAAGGCCGACAAGTGGACGCAGCGCGGGCTGACCATGGAGCCGCTCTACCAGGGCGAGCCGGTCCTGGCAGTGGCCGCGGTGGACGAACTCACGGCCGCCGAGGCCATCGAGAAGATCGAGATCGAGTTCGAGCCGCTGCCCTTCGTCATCGACCCCCTGGAGAGCCTGAAGCCCGGCGGACCGAACGCGCGCACGGACGGCAACGTCTGGATGAAGTCCGAGTCCGGAAAGGGGCAGGCCGAGGTGCGCGAGCTCAAGTGGAGTTCCGACGACTTCAAAAAGGCTCCGGACGGCCTCATGCCCACGGGCAAGGCCGCGGGAGAGTGGAGCTACGGCGACCTCGACGCCGGATTTTCGGACGCCGCCCTGGTCCTGGACGAGAGCTTCACCACGCCCAATACCAACCACATAGCCCTGGAGACGCGTTCCACCCTGGCCTACTGGCAAAACGGCAAGGTCTTCATCCACTCCGGCACGCAGAGCACCATGCAGACCGTGCCTGCCATCGCCCGCTGGCTGAACGTGGACACGGACAAGGTGGTCTTCGTCAGCGAGTACACGGGCGGCGGTTTCGGCGGCAAGATCACCGCCTCCATCCAGCTGATCATCCCGGCCGTGCTGGCGAAGAAGACCGGCGTGCCGGTGATGATGCGCATAAGCCGCGACGACGAGTACGCCATCGGCGGCGTGCGGCCGAGCCTGCACGGCCGCATGAAGGCGGGCTTCTCCAGGGAGGGCCGCCTCCTGGCCCTGGATCTCTTCGTGGTCCAGGACAACGGCCCGTACGCGGAGAACCACGACGCCGCGGCCGCAGGCATGGTGACCTCGCTCCTCTACCAGCCGCAGGCCATGCGCTGGCGCGGCCTCTCCGTGCTCACCAACACCCCCTTCCACGTCTCCCAGACCGCGCCGGGCGGACTGCAGGGCGTGGCCTTCCTGGAAACGCTCATGGCCAAGGCCGCGCGCAGGCTCGGCATGGACCAGCTGGCCATCCGCCGCCTGAACGCGCCCGCGGGCAAGGCACCGCTCCTGGCCCCGGGGCCGGACGGAAAACGCCCGTACTGCACGAGCTCCTTCGTGCGCCAGGCCCTGGACCGCGGCGCCGAACTCTTCGCCTGGCAGGAGCGAACGGCCCAGAACAGGGACGGCGCGGACAAGGGCTCCATGATCCGGGGACTCGGCGTGTCCCTGGGCTGCTTTGTGGCCGGGTCCACCGGCTACGACGGGCTCTTCGTCATCCGGCCGGACGGCACGGTGCGCATCCAGTCCGGTATCGGCAACCTGGGCACGGAATCCGTGAGCGACTCCCACCGCGTGGTGGCCGAATCGCTCGGCGTGCCCTGGGAACGCTGCAAGCTCGTCTGGGGCGACACGGGAAAGCACCTGCCCTGGACCTGCGTCTCGGGCGGCAGCCAGACCATCCACGCCATGACCCGCGCGGCCCTGGCCGCCTGCCTGGACGCCAAGAAGAAGCTCTGCGAGATCGCGGCCAAGGCGCGCGGCGGCTCGCCGGACGACTACGAGGTCGCGGGCGGGCGCGTGCTGCGCCGCGGGGGCGGGGAGGCCATGGGCTTCGCCGAGGCTGCGGCCCGCGCGGTACAGCTCGGCGGCGCCTACGACGGCCACGAGTTCCCCGACGAGCTGAACCGGCTGACCAAGGCATCCGTGCAGGCCCTGGCCGGGCAGGGCCTGCTGGCCGTGGGCAAGGACACCTTCGGCCGCGACGGCCGGACCTTCTCCTACGTGGCCAGCTTCGCCGAGGTGGAGGTGGACCGCGCCACCGGCATGTACCGCATCCTCGACTTCCTGGTGGTCGGGGACGTGGGCGTGGTCGTGCACCCGCGCGCCCTGGGCGGGCAGCTGCTCGGCCGCTCCATGCTCGGCATCGGCCACGCCGTCGGCCAGGGCTGGGTCTACGACACGCACTACGGCCTGCCGCTGGCCAAGCGCTTCTACCACAGCAGGCCGCCCACGATCCTCGACGCGCCCGAGCGCATGCGCTGGGATGCCCTTGGCATCCCGGACCCCGAGACGCCGATCGGCGCGCGCGGCGTGGGCGAGCCGCCCACCACGGGCGCCTGCTCCGCGGTGCTGAACGCCCTGCGCGACGCCCTGGGCGACGACGCCTTCAGGCGCGCGCCCGTGACCGCGGACACGGTCCTGGACTTTCTCGAGTCCGGGCGTTTTGGCCGGTCCGCGCATACGGCAGGCTGAGGAGGTACGACATGGCGACGATACGCGACGTGATGCCCGAATTCGCGCTCTACCGGCCGACCGGCGCCGCCGACGCGGTGGGGCTGCTCGACAAGTACGGGGCCGACGCCTGGGCCATGGCCGGAGGGCAGGACAGCCTGGACTGGTTCAAGGACCGCATCAAGCGGCCCAAGGTGGTGGTCGACCTCTCCATGGTCGACGAGCTTCGCGGCATCCGGCCCTTGGAGGGCGGCCTCGAGATCGGGGCGCTGACCACGCTCTCCGAGGTGGAGCGCCACCCGCAGGTGCGGGCGAAGTTCTCCCTGCTCGCCCAGGCCGCGGGCGCGGCGGCCTCGCCGCAGATCAGGAACCGCGGCACCCTCGGCGGCAACGCCTCGCAGGACTCGCGCTGCTGGTACTACCGCAGCGGCTTCGACTGCTACCGCGCCGGAGGCCACACCTGCTACGCGGACACGCCCGTGGGGCAGAACCGCGAGCACGCCGTCTTCGGCGCCGGCCGCTGCGTCACGGTCAATCCCTCGGACACGGCCCCGGCCCTGGCGGCGCTGGATGCGCGCATGGTCATCCGCAGCGTCACGGGCACGCGCGAGGTGGCGGCGGTTGACTACTTCGTCGGCCCGGAGATCGACATCACGCGGCTGACCGTGCTGGGGCCGGGCGACCTGCTGACCGCGGTGCGCATCCCCGGGACCTGGGCCGGGGCGGACTTCCATTTCGAGAAGGTCCGCGACCGCCAGGTCTGGGACTTCGCCCTGGTGAACATCGCCGCGGCCTTCCTGCCCGCGGTCGGGGGCGGGGCGGTCGGCGACGCGCGCATCGTGCTGAACGGCGTGGCGCCCCGGCCGCTGCGGCTTTCCCGCGTGGAGGACTTCCTGCGCGGCAAGGCGCGCGACGCGGCCACGGCCGAAACCGCTGGCGCGATGGCGGCGCAGGGGGCCGAGCCCCTGCAGCACAACGGCTACAAGGTCGCCCTGGCGCGCAACCTGGTGGCCCGGGCCGTACTGGGTACAGGCCGCGGCCACGGCGGCGGCAAGGAGGCGGCATGAACCTGATCACGTGGGGACACACCCCCTGGGAGCAATCCGTTCCCCTGCACGTTGCCTGGGATCTGCTCCGGGTGGCCCTGGGCCTCGGCCTCGGCTTCGCGCTGGTGCACCTCTTCTGGGCGCGCGGCCGTGCCGGGCAGACGCCCGGCGAGGGCACGGACGCGGCCGCCGCGGTCCACGTCCCGGCCAGGGTGGCGCGGCATTCCCTGTCCGCCCGGCTGTTCCACTGGATCATGGCCGCGGCCATGCTGACCCTGCTGGCGACGGCCTTCCTGCCCAAGGCGGGCCTGCTCTTTGCCTGGGTGAACCTGCACTGGATGGCAGGCACGGTGCTGGTCCTGGCGATCCTCTTCCACATCGTCAACGCCGTCTTCTTCATGGACTTCGCCTCCATCTGGCCGAACGCCAGGGACCTGCGCGATGCGGGCAGGGGCATCGGCCGCGCCTTCGGCGGCATGGGGCCCGCGCCCGGGAAGCCCGGGAAGTACGCGCTCCTGAACAAGCTCTACCACCTGGCCATCCTCGCCTGCGGCCTGGCCATGGCCGCCACGGGAGTGCTCCTCCTGTTCAAGGTGCGCACGCCCTTCTTCACGCGCGATCCCTACATCCTCTCCGAGGCCGCATGGGGCGTCGTCTACCTGCTGCACGGCTTCACCGGCGTGGCCCTGGTGGCCCTGGTGATCGTGCACGTGTACTTCGCGGCCCGGCCCGAGGAGCGGGCCGTGACCCGCTCCATGGTCGTGGGCTCCCTGGACCGCGACTTCTATCTGGCGCACCACGACCCCAAGCTGTGGCCCGCCGAGGCGCCGCGCGGCGCGAAGGAAAAGGCATGACGAACGTGACGGACGATACGGCGCCCGACCCGGCGAACGACTTGGTGAACGATCTGGCGAACGATTTGGCCGCGCGCTGCGATGTCCTGGAGGAGTGCTACGAGTTCATGCTGGCCTACGCGGCGCAGGGGCTGAACGGCGAGGCCTGCGGGCAGGCCTCGCGGCTGCGCGAGTTCCTCGCTTCCGCCTCCACGGCCGCCGCAGGGCTGCAGGACGCCTATGCCGCGCTGATCCCCGCGCTCGTCGCGCACGGCGGCGGGGACGGGGACGAGGCCCGGGCGCGGCACGAGGCCTTCCTTCCCGTTCTGGGACGCGACGCGGAGCGCGCCCTGGCGGCCCTGGATCTCGCGCGCGTCCAGCCGCGCCTGAGCTCGCAGCTGATCGACAACCTGAACGCCTCGCTGCATCTGCGCACCCTGCTCACGGACCTCTTCCTCATCGATGAGATCGTGCGCATCGTCCTGCCCCGGCCCGATTGCGCGCCGGACGCGGCGGCCCTTGCCGAGGCCGACTGACCCTCGGCGGGGGGAGGGCGGGTGCCTCCCCCCTCTCCTCCTCGCCTTCCCCTCCTGCCCTCGCGCCTGCCGCGACGGCCGAAACATGGCGCGCACAGACTATTACTGGCTTTCCTGTATTGCAGCCTGGCGTCAGCCGGGCTATAGGGGAGATGGTCGTGCCTCAGTTTTTCATGGGCGGCCGGCCGGCCCGCCAAGCATGTCTGGTCCAAGGGAAGAGGATGTCACGGGAAGCCGAAAAATCCAGGGAAGAGCTGCTCGCCGAGACGCAGTCGTTGCGTGATCTGGCCGAGGAGCTCTCGGCCCGCCTCGCGGAGGCCGAGAAGGCGCAGGTGCAGCTGCGCCTCTTCGTCGAGCACGCGCCGGCGGCCATCGCCATGCTGGACACCCGGATGCGCTACGTGGCCGTGAGCCGCCGCTGGCTGGAGGACTATGGCCTGGTCGGCCGGGAGGTCCTCGGCCGCAGCCACTACGACGTCTTTCCCGAGATCCCGGAACGCTGGAAGGTGATTCACCGTCGCTGCCTGGCAGGCGCCGTGGAGCGCGCGGAAAGGGACCCCTTCGAGCGCGCCGACGGCAGCAGGCAGTGGCTGCGCTGGGAGGTGCGGCCCTGGTACGAGCGCTCCGGCGTGACCGGGGGCATCGTCATCACCAGCGAGGACGTGACCGCCAGCGTGGCCTCGGAGCACCGGCTGCAGGAGAGCGAGCAGGACCTGCGCAAGAGCCTGGACGACATCGACTTCATCGCGGAGGCCACGGACCTCGGCCTGTGGTCCAACGACTGGCCGATGGGCGAGTTGAACTGGAACCGCCAGGTCAAGGAACATTTCTGGCTGCCGCCGGACGCGCGGCCGGTGCTCGACGACTTCTTCCGCGTCCTCCACCCCGACGACCGTGAGCCCGTGCAGCAGGCCATCGACGCGGCCATCGAGCGGCACGGCCTGTTCGAGGCCACGTATCGCACCGTGGCCCCGGACGGCAGGCTGCGCTGGGTGCGCGCCCGGGGACGGGCCATCTACGACGATGCGGGCAGGCCGGTGCGTTTTTCCGGCACGACCCAGGACGTGACCGACCAGAAGCGCACGGAAGAGGCCCTGCGACAGGCCAAGGAGGAGGCCGAGCGCTGGGCGCTGGCCCAGGAGCGGCTGTCCCGGGCGGCCAGGGATCTCTCCAGGGCCACGAGCCTCGAGGCGGTCATGGTGGCGGTGCGCAGCGCGGCCAGGGAGCTGACCGGCGCGGACGGCGCAACCTTCGTGCTGCGCGACGGCGAGATGTGCTTCTACGCCGACGAGGACGCCATCGAGCCGCTCTGGAAGGGGCAGCGCTTTCCGCTTTCGCAGTGCATCAGCGGCTGGGTCATGCTCAACCGGCAGGCCGCGATCATCGAGGACATCTACTCCGATCCCCGCATCCCGGCCGCGGCCTACCGGCCGACCTTCGTCAAGAGCCTGGCCATGGTGCCGGTGCGCAGCGACCAGCCGCTGGCCGCCATCGGCAACTATTGGGCCGAGCGGCGCATGCCGGACATGGAGGACGTGCGCCTGCTGCAGTCCCTGGCGGACCTGACCTCCGTGGCCCTGGAGAACATCGGCCTGTACGACCAGCTGCGGCGCCGCGCCGGGGAGCTGGAGGTGCAGAAGAACCTGGCTGAACGTGCGAGCCGGGCCAAGAGCGAATTCCTGACCAACATGAGCCATGAGCTGCGCACGCCCCTGAACGGCCTCATGGGCATGATGCAGCTCCTGCAGGCCACGCGCCTGGACGACGAGCAGCGGGAGTACGCGGCCATGGCCTTCCGTTCCGGCAGGCGGCTCACGCAGCTGCTCTCGGACATCCTGGACCTCTCGCGCATCGAGGCGGACCGCATGCCCATACGGGAACTGCCCTTCCGCGTGAGCGACCTTTTGGACGCGGTCCGCGAGACCTTCGCCCCCCTGTGCCGGGACAAGAACCTGCCGCTCGACATATCCCTGGCCCCGGATATTCCCGAGGAACTCCTGGGCGACGAGGTGCGCGTGCGCCAGATCCTCTTCAACCTCGTGGGCAACGCCATGAAGTTCACGGACACAGGGCGCATAACGGTGCACGTCGGCCCCCTCGCGTCCTCGCGCGACAAGAGGCCGCGCGTTCTGTTCACCATCGCGGACACCGGCATCGGCATCTCGGACGAGAACCTGGCCTTCGTCTGCGACGCCTTCACCCAGGTGGACGAATCCTATGCCCGGACCCAGCAGGGCGCCGGACTCGGCCTGACCATCACGCGGCGCCTGGTCGATCTCATGGGCGGCGGCATGGCCGTGGACAGCGAGGAGGGGCGCGGCACCACGGTCTACGTCTCGCTGCCCTTCGCCCGCCCGGTCCGGACGCCCGAGCCCGAGGCCGAGGAGCCCGCGAGGCGGCCCGGCCCTGCCCGCCTCCTTCTGGCCGAAGACGACGTCACCAACAGGCTCTTCATCCAGCGCATGCTCGAGAAGTCCGGCTACGAGGTCCGAGCCGTGCCCAACGGGAGGGAGGCCGTGCAGGCCCTGCGCGAGGAGTCCTTCGACTGCGTGCTCATGGACATCCAGATGCCGGTCATGGATGGGGTGGAGGCCACGCGCGCCCTGCGCGCCTCCCGCGACATGGCCTCGCCGTCCCACACCCCGGTCATCGCCCTGACCGCCTACGCCATGGTCGGCGACCGCGAGAAATTCCTGGCCGAGGACATCGACGGCTACATCTCGAAGCCCGTGGACCTCGATACCCTGCTGGGCGAGATATCACGGCTGACCGCGCGCGCCGAGGTCTGAGCCCTGCGCCGCGCCGCCTTTCCGTTCCCCCTTCTCATCCGTATGCATCGCAGCGGCGCTTCCCACCCGTTCTTTAGAGAAGCGGCGGCCCCGGGCCTTGCCGCATCCTTTCCCCCGACTCCCCCGGGCACTTCGGGCCGCACACGCAGCCGCGCCCACGGCGCGATCAGGAGCCTTCGATGAGCAGACTCGACGAGATACTGGACAGGATGGAGGCGCTGGAGCGCGAGCTCGCCGAGGAGCTGAGCGCCGGGCAGAGCCGCCTGGCCTACACCTTCCGCAAGGGCAAGGTGCGTTTCGAGCGCGAGGTCCGGCAGCGCCACGCGAAGCTCGCCGCCAAGTGGTCGGACTACGTCTACGAGTCCGGGGTGCTGATCATCCTCACCGTGCCCATCATCTGGGGCGCGCTGCTGCCCGCCGTCCTGCTGGACGCGGTGGTCTTCGTCTACCAGCTCGTCTGCTTCCCCATCTACGGCATCCCGCGCGTGAAGCGGCGCGAGCACATCGTCATCGACCGCCAGGCGCTCGGCTACCTGAACCTCATCGAGAAGCTGAACTGCATGTACTGCGGCTACTTCAACGGCCTCATGTCCTACGTGCGCGAGGTCGCGGCCCGCACCGAGCAGTACTGGTGCCCGGTGCGCCACGCCCGGCCGCCCAAAAGCATGCACGGCCGCTACCGCTACTTCTTCGACTACGGCGACGCCGAGGCCTACCGCAAGGGGCTTTCCGAGGTGCGCAGACGCTTCGGCGACCTGCGCGGAGAAGGGAAGTGAGGCGGGGAAGCGCTGCGGGAGACGGCGCGGCCCGAAGAGAGGCGGGCCGGGCCTAGCCCGCCGCGGGGGCGCCGTTCTCGATGCAGGCGCGGGCCTCGTCCACGAGCCGGTTGCAGACCGCCCGGTCGTTGGCGGTCGCGGCCCGCTCCAGGGCCCGGCCCACGTCCGCCAGGCACTGGAAGCCGAAGGGCCCGGCCGAGCCCTTGAGGCTGTGGCCGTGGCGGGCCAGGCCGTCCATGTCGCCCGCGGCCAGGGCGGCCTCCATCTCGGCGATGCGTCGTCTGCTCAGCTCGATGAACTGCGGGACATAGGGGATGAGGGCCGGATCCGTTCCCGCGTCCGGCCCTTCGTCGCCGCCCGGCCGGTCCGCGCCCGTCATCGCGGCGGGAATCGCCGCGGGGCAAGCTCCGGGGACCAGGCGGCGGGTGAGCACGGCCATCAGGTTCTCGCGGCGCAGGGGCTTGTGCAGCACCTCGTCGAATCCCGCCTCGAGGCAGCTCTTGTCGTACTCGCGGGTGGCGTGCGCCGTGAGCGCGATGAGCGGCGTCCTGGGCAGCCCGCCCGCCTCCTCCACGGCGCGCATCCTGCCCGCCGCCTCCAGCCCGTTCATCCCGGGCATCTCGATGTCCATGAGCACCGCGTCGTAGGGGGCGTCCCCGGACTGCTCGCGCACGAACGACCCCACGGCCTGTCCGCCGCTCACGGCCTCGTCCAGGGCGAGCGGCTGGCCGCGCAGGAAGATGCGCAGGATCCGGCGGTTCTCCTCGGCGTCCTCGACCAGCAGCAGGCGCGCCTGGGGCAGCCGGACGTCGCCCGAGGGCGACCCCTGCGGCCCGGGCCCGCAGGCGGACGGTTCGGCCGGGCAGGAGCCGGGCTCTCGGACGGCGGCATCCGGCGTGCGGTCCGTCGTGTCCTGGGCGCCGGGCAGGTCGATGGAGAAGAAGAAGGTAGAGCCGCGCCCCTCCTCCGAGGCCACTTCGAGCCGTCCGCCCATCATGGCCACGAGGCGCTTGGATATGGTCAGGCCGAGGCCGGTGCCGCCGAAGCGGCGCGTGGTGGAGCTGTCGGCCTGGCAGAAGGGGTCGAAGATGGTGGCCTGGGCCGTGGGGCTGATGCCGATGCCCGTGTCGCTGACCTCGAAGCGCACGCTGTCCCCTCCCCAGGAGGCGGCGCGCAGGATCACGGAGCCTTTCGGCGTGAACTTGACGGCGTTGCCGAGCAGGTTGACCAGCACCTGCCTGAGCCGGACAGGATCGCCCAGGCGCCGCCCCCCGACCGACGGCTCGGCGCAGCAGAGCAGGGCCAGCCCCTTTCTCTCGGCGGTCGGGCCGAAGAGGCGGCAGACCTCGCCCACGAGGGAGGCGAGGTCGAAGGGAAGACATTCGAGGGCGATCTCGCCCGCCTCGATCTTGGAGAAGTCCAGGATGTCGGAGAGGAGGTTCATGAGCAGCCCGCCCGAGGAGGCCATGAGCGCGGCGCACTCGCGCTGCTCCGGGTCCAGGCGCGAGCGCTGCAGCATCTCGCAGGCGCCGAGCAGGACGTTCATGGGCGTGCGGATCTCGTGGCTCATGACGGCCAGGAACTCGTTCTTGGCCGTGTTGGCCTTCTCCAGGGCCCGTTCGCGGGCCGTGAGCCTGGCGAGCATCTCGTTGTAGCTGGCGATGACCCGGCCGATCTCGTCGCGCGAGGACCACTGCACCGGGCTCGGCTCGCCGCGTCCGGCCGAGCGGATGGCCTCGTCCAGCCGTTCCAGGGGGCGGCCCGCGATGTGGCGTTGGACCTCGAACATGGCCAGGGCCACGATGGCCACGACCACGAACAGCAGGCCCGCGATCACCGCCAGGGCGCTCAGCATCTGCTCGCGTATGCCTGCGAAGTCCACGGTCAGGCGCATGCGGCCCACCCGCGCGGGCCTGCCTCCGGCGTCGAAGACGATGTCGTGCGAGAGGATCCGCGTCTCGCCCTCGGCCTCTGATCCGCGCCTGACGCCGGCCACCTCCTTGCCCTTGTCGTCGAAGACGGCGGCCTCGACCACGTCCGGGGTGAGAAGCACGGACTCGAGGTTCAGCCGCACGTAGTCCAGGTTGAAGTTCCACATGGGCTGGGCGAGGCTCGCGCATTTGAGGGCGAGCAGGTTCTCGGCCCGGTCTTCCGCCCTGCGCATGAGCCCCTGGTGGGCGATGAAGGCGAAGAGCGCCGTGGAGAGCACGTAGGCGACCACCAGGGGCGGAAGCACCGCCAGGGCGTACTTGGCGCGCAGGGAGGTCAGCGAGTCGAAGATGTGCATGCGGTTCCCTGGCTCAGGGCGTCTGCGGGGGAGGCTCGATCCCCGGGTACCAGCGGGCGTAGATGGCCTTGAAGGTACCGTCCTTGCGCATTGCGGCGTAGGCCTGGCGCAGCCGTTTCACGATATCGGGCCGGGTTCCGGGCGAGAGGGCCAGATAGAGGTCGGCCTGGCGGATCTGGTAGATCGGCTTCAGGCTGTCGGCCGCGACGCCCGCGAGCCTGGCGTAGTCGCTGATGGCCAGGTTCGAGCTGATGATCATGTCCAGGCGCCCGGCCTCGAGCTTGCGCATCGTGGCCGCGATGTCGTCCGCCGGGTCCACGTTCCGGAAGCCCTTCTGCAGGAGGAACTGGCACTTGGCGTCCTCGCGGTTGGCGCCGATGCGTCCCACCTCGCGGGCGTCGTCCAGGCTCGTTATCGTCAGGTTCGAGTCCCTGAGCGTGAAGAAGTCCCAGGTGATGCGCAGCAGGGGGCCTATCCATTGGAAGAGGTCCTCGCGCTCCGGGGTGCGGGTCGTGGAGAAGAGCGCGGTGTCCGGCTCCTGCTGGGTCAGGCGGTAGCCGCGCGGCCAGGGGGCGACCGTGATCTCGGCCGTGAGGCCGCTTCGCTTCAGCATCTCGAGGACCATCTCGGTGCTCGACCCCGTGAGATGGCCGTCCTGCTCGAAGTTCGCAGGCGGCGAGTTCTCGGTGTAGATGGTCAGGTCGGTGGCCAGGACAGCGGCCGGGCTCCCCGCGAGCAGGAGCAGGGAGAGAAGGAGGGCGACGGACGACGGAAGGCATCGGCTCATGGGCTGGTCCACTGGCTTGGTGCTTTCGTCCTCCCTTCCGGGAAGGAGTGTTTCGTGTCGGACGCGTGACGGCCTTCTTCCGTCTCCCCCGAAGCGGGAAGAAGGTCCAGGCCGTGTCGCGGCGGGGACCGGTCCCGCGCATGGTGCGCCACAGGCTGGATGCACAGACAGTATTCTTTCCCCCGATACATGTACAGCCGAAGGCGGCCGGATTTCCTCGGCAGCGCCGGTCGTGGGCGCGTCACTCCTGCAGGCCGGGGCCTTCGGCCGGAAGCTTCGCGCCCGGCAGGGCCTGGTCGTCCTTCAGGTTCACGCCGGACAGGCCGAGCCGCAGGGATTTCTCCAGGAGGTAGGCCAGGGTCGTCGCTGCGGCGGCGTGCGGCTGGCCCTCGGGCCGGACGTTGGAGATGCAGTTGCGGCGTTCGTCCGTGAGTCCCACCTCGGGGCCGTGGGTCATGTAGATGCCCATGCTGTCCGGGGAGCTGAGCCCGGGCCGCTCGCCGATGAGCACGACCACGGCGCGCGCGCCGAGGAGCTCGCCCACCTCGTCGCCCACGGCCACGCGGCCGAAGGAGACGAAGTGCACGGCCGAGAGCGAGAGCCCCTGCGCGGCGGCCAGGGGCAGGAAGGCGGCCAGGAAGGGCGCGGCCTGGCGCTGGATGGCGGCCGAGGAGAGGCCGTCGGAGACGACGAGCGCGACGTCCCGGGGGGCGTCGCCCGGCCTGCCCGCGCGCAGGGCCTTCACGGACCCGGCGTCCAGCCTGCGGCCGAGGTCCGGGCGCAGCAGGTACTCCCGGCGCTCGCGCGCCCGGCTGGACAGGGGCACCACGGCAAGGCCGAGGTCCGCGAGCTCGGCGAAGAGGCGCTCCTGGTCCAGCGGAAGGTGCACGGCGTCGCGCGCGCGGGCGTGGTCCAGGGAGAAGCGCAGGTGTGCGGCCGTGGGCTGGCTCACGCCCGAGCGGCCGAGCGCGATGCGCGCGTCGGTGAATGCCTTCAGGCGCTGCCAGGAATCCTGGACCACGGGGGCGACGGCGGCGCTTTGCGCCGTCCCGGCCCCGGCAGGCGTTTTTCCGGATGCTTCCGCCATCTCGTCGCTCCCCGTCCTTTCCGTGGTCGTGCTTTCCCGCCCGCTCATGCGGGCAGCTCCAGGCGCAGCTGGTCCTCGGAAAGCGTCAGCTGGCGCATGTCGTCGTCGAAGAATCCCATGCCCACGAGCCACTGCTCGAACTCCGGCGCGGGGCGCAGCCCCAGGAGCCTGCGCAGATAGAGGGCGTCGTGAAACGAGGTCGTCTGGTAGTTGAGCATGATGTCGTCCGAGCCGGGGATGCCCATGATGTAGGCGCAGCCCGCCGCGCCGAGCAGGGTCAGGAGCACGTCCATGTCGTCCTGGTCGGCCTCGGCGTGGTTGGTGTAGCAGACGTCCACGCCCATGGGCAGGCCGAGCAGCTTGCCGCAGAAGTTGTCCTCGAGCCCGGCGCGGATGATCTGCTTGCCGTCGTAGAGGTATTCCGGCCCGATGAAGCCGACCACGGTGTTCACGAGCAGCGGCCGATAGGCGCGGGCAACGGCGTAGGCCCTGGCCTCGATGGTCTGCTGGTCCACCCCGTGGTGGGCGCCCGCGGACAGTGCCGAGCCCTGGCCGGTCTCGAAGTACATGACGTTGTCGCCCACCGTGCCGCGGCGAAGCGAGAGCGCCGCCTCGCGGCCCTCGGCCAGCACCGCGAGGTCCACGCCGAAGCTCCTGTTCACCGCCTCGGTGCCGCCGATGGACTGGAAGACCAGGTCCACGGGCGCGCCGCGGCCGATGGCCTCGATGGTCGTGGTCACGTGGGTGAGCACGCACGACTGGGTGGGGATGGCGTAGCGCTCGCGCACCTCGTCCAGGGCCTCGAGCAGCCGGATGACGTTGCCCAGGTTGTCCGTGGCCGGGTTGATGCCGATGCAGGCGTCGCCGCTGCCGTAGAGCAGGCCGTCGATGACCGAGGCGAGCACGCCCCGCGGGTCGTCCGAGGGGTGGTTCGGCTGCAGGCGCGCGGACAGGCGGCCCGAAAGCCCGATAGTGCCGCGAAAGGCCGTGACGTTCTCGATCTTGGAGGCGGCCAGGATGAGGTCCTGGTTGCGCATGAGCTTGGAGACCGCGGCGGCCATCTCCGGGGTCAGGCCGGGCGCGAGGGCGGCGAGGCTCGCGGCGTCGGCCGCGTCCGAGAGCAGCCACTCGCGGAACTCGCCGACCGTGAGCCCGGACACGGGCGCGAAGGCGGCCTCGTCGTGGCTGTCCACGATGAGCCGGGTGACCTCGTCCAGCTCGTAGGGCACGAGCTGCTCCTCGAGGAAGGCGCGAAGCGGCGTCTCGGCCAGCACGTACTGCGCGGCCACGCGCTCCTCGGCGCTGCGCGCGGCCACCTGGGCCAGGCGGTCGCCGGAACGCTCGGGCGTGGCCTTGGCCATGACCTCCCGCAGGGTGGAGAAGGAATAATGCCTGCTGCCGAGTGTGACGCTGCGCATGAAGCCTGTCCTTGCTCTCTCGGGTTCCGGCGCGCGGAGGATGGGATGATGCGGCCCCTCGGGGGCCCCCTGTCCGCGTTCGCGCAAGCATTCCCCTTACATGGACACGCAGGCAAGCTCAACCGGCACCGGACCTCGGACAGGCTGTTTTTGACGGAAAAGTGAAAGAAATTGACTTGAATAGGTAAAACGTATTTCCTGCGTGCGTACATGCTCTCGCCAGCGGCCCGGATTTGATGTAACGGGTGCCTGCGGAAGAAAGAGGCGTTCAAGAGGGGAAGGGAAGCCGTTCATGTCCACGCATCCATTTCCGGAAATTCTCGGAGTGTATTCGCTGCAGAAGACCAGCGAGATAGGCACTGGCGGCACGGCCTCCCGGCAGCATCAGGTGACCTACTGGTACGCCCGCAGGCTCGACGAACAGCGTTTCGAGGTTCAGCCGCTGAACGTCCACCACGTGCCCTCAGGTCTCCGCAAGGAAGTCCCCGAACTCGAGTTCCTGAAGAACTACGTGCCGGAGCCGGACTACTACAACCGGCATACCGTGCCCGCCCTGGCCACGCTGGCGCGCAAGATCGAGCAGGGCGAAAAGTTTTTTTCCATGAACAAGCTGGACGACGCGGAGCGCGAGTTCCTGAAGGCCCTGATGATCGACGAGAGCAACGTGCGGGCCAACTTCGGCCTGGGCGAGGTCTACTCGGAGAAGAAGGACTTCGTGAAGCTCAAGAAGGTCCTGGACACCCTGCTCGGGCTGGACGAGGCTTTCCATTTCGAGCAGCGCACGCGCTTCAACAGCTTCGGCATCAGCCTGCGCAAGAACGGGCACCTCGAGGAATCCCTGCGCTACTACCGGAAGGCGCTGGAATACAACGACCGGGACGAGCACATGTATTTCAACATCGCCCGCGTCTACTTCGACAAGGGCGAGCGGAACAAGTGCTGCGAGCTGCTTTCGGCGGCGCTCGAGATCAACCCCGGCTTCGAGGAGGCGCAGCGCTTCCTCAGATTCTGCTCCCGCGACTGCGCGGGCCAGGGGGCGTGAGCGGAGCGGATCGCAGGCGCCGCGGATATCTCCGGAGTTTATTTCGCTCCGCGGCATGGACACGCGGGCCCCGAGAACTTATGTGAGCCCTGGCGAAAAAAACCGGACTTGATCTTTTTTGCCGTGCTCTTTAGGGCTGCCGGACAGCCCTCACCATTGAAATAAGGAACAGTAGACACATGGCCTTGCCGCGACTTGTAATTGGCGACCTGAATCTGGCCCTCCCGATCGTCCAAGGCGGAATGGGAATCGGCGTCTCCCTTTCCAGCCTTGCCTCGGCCGTTGCCCGGGAGGGTGGCGTGGGCATCATCGCCACCGCCGGAATCGGCTGGGACGAGCCCGATTTCAAGACCGATTTCGTGGCCGCCAACTCCCGCGCCCTGGCGCGGCACATCCGGCGGGCGAGAAGCCTCTCGGACGGCGTCATCGGCGTGAACATCATGGTCGCCCAGACCAACTACGACGCGCTGGTGGAGACCGCCGTGGCCGAAGGCGCGGACATCATCTTCTCCGGCGCCGGGCTGCCGCTCTCCCTGCCCAAGCACGTGGAGGGGAAGAGCGCGCCCAAGCTCGTGCCCATCGTCTCCTCGGCCCGCGCGGCCCAGATCATCTGCAAGAAGTGGAAGCAGCGCTACTCCCGCCTGCCCGACGCAGTGGTCGTGGAAGGCCCCATGGCCGGAGGCCATCTGGGCTTCCGCCCCGAGCAGGTGACGGATCCCGAATTCGCTCTGGAGCGGCTCATCCCCGCCGTGGTCGAGGCCGTGCGCCCCTTCGAGGAGGAGAGCGGCCGCCGCATCCCCGTGCTGGCCGCAGGCGGCGTGTTCACCGGCGCGGACATCCTGAAGTTCCTGCGCCTCGGCGCCTCGGGCGTGCAGATGGGCACCCGCTTCGTGGCCACCGAGGAGTGCGACGCCGCGCCCGAGTTCAAGCAGGCCTACCTGAACGCCAAGGAGGGCGACCTCGAGCTCATCAAGAGCCCGGTCGGACTTCCGGGGCGGGCCATCATGAACCCCTTCGTGCGCGACATGCGCCGCGGCGACAAGGAGCCTTCCGGCTGCATCTACCACTGCCTGCAGGGCTGCGAGTGCGGCGCCGGGCTCTTCTGCATCTCCGAGGCCCTGATCGACGCCAAGAAGGGCGACATGAAGAACGGCCTCATCTTCGCCGGACGCAACGCCTACCGCGTGGACAGGATCATCCCGGTCAGGGAGCTGGTCGCCGCGCTGCAGGCGGAATACGAGACGGCCTGCGCGGCCGAGGGCGAGACGGTCTAGTGTGATGTCCACAAAATACGCAAAGCCGTATTTTGTGGAAGATCGCTGCGCCGAAAACGTGGTTTTCGGCTTGCTCACGCCGCCGCATCTCTGCTGTCGGCGGAACCGGGCATTCGCCCGGTTCACGTGTCGCGTACGCCTCCTGCGTAGCAGATCAACTTTTTTCATGGACGCGACACGGGATCCGGGGAAGGAGCGCGGATCGAGACTTCCGGGCCCCGTCCACGCCTTCTGCCGCAGTGCCGCGGCAGCTCCTCGGCGTGCCGTTTGAAAAATATGCCTTTACATTGTCCCCGCAAGAGGACAATATTTGCAGGCTCAGCGTGATTAGGACAAGAGTCCACGCCTCGTCCGCCTCCCCGGCGGACCACGGCTCCGCGCCAGAACGCGGACCCAGACCAGCCATCTCGTCCCAGAGCCCGATCATGACACCAGCCGGCAGAGCCGGCGGAGCGGCCCGGCATCACGCACTCGGCCGCGATCTCCCTCGAACATAGGACATATTGTGACTTTCGAATCGTTTTCGCTCGACCAGCGGATTCTCGCCGGCGTTCGCGCGGCGGGCTACACCACGCCCACTCCCATCCAGGAGCGCGCCATCCCCTCGGTCCTCGCGGGCCGCGACGTCATGGGCCTGGCCCAGACCGGCACCGGAAAGACCGCGGCCTTCGTGCTTCCCATCCTGCAGCGCATGCTCGCCGCGAACTTCTCCGGCCGCGGCCCGGTGCGCGTGCTCGTGCTCGCCCCCACGCGCGAGCTGGCGCTCCAGATCCACGAGACCTTCGTCGACCTTGGCAGGCAGACCGGCATGCGCAGCGTGGCCGTCTTCGGCGGCGTGGGCATGCATCCCCAGATCAAGGCGCTCAGGCAGTCCTCCGTGGTCGTGGCCTGCCCCGGCAGGCTCATCGACCTCCTGAACCAGGGCGCGGCCGACCTCTCGCAGGTGAACACCCTGGTGCTGGACGAGGCCGACCGCATGCTGGACATGGGCTTCATGCCCGACCTGCGCCGGATCATGGCCAAGCTCCCGCGCGAGCGCCAGAACCTGCTTTTCTCTGCCACCATGCCCACGGAGATCCGCTCCCTGTGCGCCAACCTGCTGCACGAGCCGACCGTGGTCCAGGTGGCCAACACCGCGCCCGCCGAGAGCGTCAGCCACGCCCTCTATCCGGTCGAGGCGCACCGCAAGTCCGCCCTGCTGGAGGCCATCCTGCGCGAGGACGAGCACGAGTCCGTGCTGGTCTTCACCCGCACCAAGCACCGCGCCAAGAACCTGGCCCAGCAGCTCTCCCGCAAGGGCTTCGACACCACCTTCCTGCAGGGCAACCTCTCGCAGAGCCGCCGCCAGGAGGCCCTGGAAGGATTCCGCTGCGGCAAGTACCGGGTCATGGTGGCCACGGACATCGCGGCGCGCGGCATCGACTGCGCCCGCATCTCCCACGTCATCAACTTCGACCTGCCGGACACGGCGGAGAACTATACGCACCGCATCGGCCGCACCGGCCGCGCGGACCGCAGCGGCGTGGCCATCACCCTTGTCACGGGCGAGGACGCGCAGCAGGTGCGCATGATCGAGCGCACCCTGGGCCAGAGCATCGCCCGCAGGCAGCTTGCGGGCTTCGACTACGACGCGCCCGCTCCTGCCGGTGCCCGCGCCGAGTCCCGTTCCGACGGACGTTCTGCCGGACGTCCCGGCGGCCGTTTCGGCGGACGCGGCAACGGCCGCGGCAACGATCGGGACAATGGACGCGAGAATGGGCGTGACGGGCGCGGCCGTTCTGACGGCAAGCCCCAGGGCGCCAAGCCGCAGGGCAACGCCGCCAAGCCCGCCTCCGACGGCCGCTCCGGCCGTTCCGGCCGCGGCGGCCCCCGCCGTCCGCGCCAGCCCGACGCGCGCTAGGCGCATTCCCGAAATCCGACCATGAGAAAGGCCCCGCGAAAGCGGGGCCTTTTTCGTTCGCGCGCCTGCATCTGCACGCAACGTCCGTGTGCTCAGGGCTCAGCGGTCCTCGTCGTCCTCGTCATCCAGCTTGCCCTTCATCCAGAAGAGCAGGGGATCGGGTCCCCGTCTGCCGCGCCGGTTCCAGCGCCGCCGCATGCGCGTGAGGAGCAGCAGAAGGAGGACGCCGATGGCCGCGACGACCAGGACGAAGACGCCGGTGGGCATGTCCCGCATGGCTCAGGCTCCTTGGGATGGCCGTTGGTCCCTCGGGGCCGAGCATAGCCCCGAACACCGGACATGGACAGGGGAAAGAGCGTGCGGGCGGAGGGACGGCCCGCGCAGGCCGTCCCCGCGCGGCTAGGCCACGACCAGCATGTGCAGGTCGCAGACGTTGGTCATGGTCGGGCCGGTCTTGAGCAGGCGCCCGATGCGCTCGAAGAAGTGGTAGGAGTCGTTGGCGCGCAGGGCCGCGTCGATGGACAGCCCGGCGGCCTCGGCCTCGCCGAGGACCTCGCGCGAGGCGAAGGCCCCGGCCGCGTCCGTGGGGCCGTCCGTGCCGTCCGTGGAGGCGGAGAGGAAGTGGATGTCCCGGCCCTTCAGCTCGTCGCGCGCCATTTCGGCCAGGAAGGCCAGGGCCATCTCCTGGTTGCGGCCGCCCTTGCCCTGCCCACGCAGGGTGACCACGGTCTCGCCGCCCGCGATGACGCAGGCGGGCTTCTTCACCAGAAGGCCGCTTTTGCGCACGTCCGAGGCGATGCCGTAGAAGAACTTGGCCGCCTCGCGCGACTCGCCGGTCAGCCCGCAGGTCAGGGCGGCCACGTTGTAGCCGAGCCCCCGGGCCGTGTCGCAGGCCGCGAGCAGCGCGGCCTGGTTTGAGCCGATGAGGATGTTCGTGGCGAGCATCGTGGCCGGGTCGCCCTTCTTGGCCGTCTCGGGCAGCCTGCCTTCGGCCCCGAGCCTCAGGGCGCGCATCACCGCCTCGGGCGCGTCTTTTTCCAGGCCGTACTTCTCGACGATCCCGAGGGCCTGGGCGAAGGTCGTCTCGTCGTGGCTGGTGAGGCCGGAGGCGATGGTGTCCAGGCGGTCGCCGACCACGTCGGAGAGGATGAAGTTGAGGCTGGTCGCCGGGGCCATGAGCTGCAGGAGACGCCCGCCCTTGACCCCGGAGATGTGCTTGCGCACGCAGTTGATCTCCCCGATGTCCGCGCCCGAGGCGAAGAGCGCCGCGGTCATGCGCTGCTTGTCGGAAAGGGTCAGGCGCACGGAGTCCGCGCCGTCGTCGTGCACCAGGGGGCAGGGCAGCAGGGCCGAGCCGCCGCCGGAGACCAGGTTCAGGACCAGGGTGCGGCCGGTGAGGCCGCGCGCCAGCTCCACCATGGCCCGCGCCGCCTCCACGCCGTTCTCGTCCGGCGCCGGGTGGCCTGCCTCCATGACCCGCACGTGCGAAAGCGGCTCGCCGTGGCCGTACTTCACCGAGACCAGGCCCTCGCTTATGCGGTCGCCCAGGATGTCCTCGAAGGCCCTGGCCATGCGTGCCGAGGCCTTGCCGGCGCCGAGCACCAGGATGCGGTCGAAGTCCGTGAGATCCACCTCGTGGCGCTGGTCCTCGAAGGCCACCGACAGCCGCGAGCCTTGAAGGCGCACGTGGTCGACGATCATCTTGTAGGGGTCGATGCGGGTGAGTGCCGCGTCGAAGATGCGTTCGAGATCGGAAAGGGGGGTCATGGTCTGGCGAGCCTCCTTGGACATGAAGACGTGCTGCCCGGCCGGGGGCCGGAAGTGGCGACGGAGTGCAAGCTTAGCCGAGCGGGGCGGGGGGCTCAAGAGGGTGGCGCTCACAGGGGGCCGAAGGTTCTTCGTGATCATTGGCGATTTTTAGAGTCCGATTTTTTCAACTGGAAAATTTGTACTTTTCTATTAGATTGTCTACGGGGGGGAAATAACAGCGGAACGGCGGTTCGCACCAAAGAGGAGGGAGGCATGTTCAAGAACATCTCCATCGGTACGCGCATCTTCTCCCTGTTGGGCATCATGCTGCTCTTCATTGCCGGGGTCATCCTCGCCTTTCTGATGGAGACCCGGGCCATCACGCAGTTCGGAGTGTCCGAGACGCAGCGCATCATGCTCCAGGACCAGAAGGACAAGCTGCAGGTCGCCACGCACAGCATGGCCCAGTCCCTGGGCGAGACGCTCAAGGGCGTGGAGAGCCAGGACGCGCGCATCGCCTTGATCCGCGCGGCCGTCGACCCCATCCGCTTCGAGGACGACAAGTCCGGGTATTTCTTTGTCTACCAGGGTACCACCAACGTGGCCCTGCCGCCCAAGAAGGAGCTGCAGGGCAAGGACCTGGGCGAAGTCTCCGACAAGAACGGCGTCTTCTACGTGCGCGAGCTGGCCGCCCAGGCGGGCAAGGGCGGCGGATTCGTGAGCTACGTCTTTCCCAAGCCTGGCAAGGGCGACCAGCCCAAGCTCGGCTACGCCGAGATGATTCCGGGCACGGATTTCTGGATCGGCACCGGCATCTACGTGGACAACATCGACGAGGCCAAGACCTCCATCCGCTCGGCCATGGAGGATATGGTCGCGAACCGCACGACCACCATCCTGGGCGTGGTCGTCGGCATCTTCGTCATCCTCGTGCTGCCGCTCTCGCTCGGGCTCATCGGCAGCATCGTCAAGCCCATCCGCGCGGCCACGGCGGCCGCCTCGCAGGTCGCCGCGGGCAACCTCGAGGTCGCGCTCGAGGCCGAGGGCAAGAGCGAGGTCGGCGTGCTGAACCACGCCCTGGGCGACATGGTGGCCACGCTGCGCGCCAACATCGCCGAGATCACGGAGAAGACCCGCCTGGCCGAGGACAAGGCGCGCGCCAGCGAGGTCGCGAGCCGGGAGGCGAACGAGGCGCGGGCCAAGGCCGAACGGGCCAAGGCCGAGGGCATGATGCACGCGGCCCAGGCGCTCGAGAAGGTGGCCGAGGGCATATCCTCGGCCGCCGAGGAGATATCCGCACAGGCCGAGGACATCAGCGGCGGCTCGGACACGCAGCGCGACCGCATCCAGACCACGGCCACGGCCATGGAGGAGATGAGCGCCACGGTGCTCGAGGTGGCCCGCAACGCCGCCCATGCCGCCGAGGAAGGCAAGAGCACGCGCGACCGCGCCGTGAACGGCGCCGGGGTCGTGGCGCGGGCCATGGAGGCCATGCGCGCCACCGAGGAGAAAACCCGCCGCCTGCGCGAGACCATGGGACAGCTCGACGAGCGGGCCAAGGCCATCGGCAACGTGATCACGGTCATCAACGACATCGCGGACCAGACCAACCTTCTGGCGCTGAACGCGGCCATCGAGGCCGCGCGCGCGGGCGACGCGGGCCGCGGCTTCGCCGTGGTCGCGGACGAGGTCAGGAAGCTCGCCGAGAAGACCATGGTGGCCACCAAGGAGGTCGGCGAGTCCATCAACGCCATCCAGCACGTGGCGGACGAGAACGTGCGCGGCATGGAGGCCGCGGTGGGCGACCTGGCCCGGGCGGCGCAGCTGTCCACAGAGTCGGGCAAGGCGCTGGACGAGATCGTGGAGGGCACCGAGCAGGCCGCGGCCCAGATCCAGGCCATCGCCACGGCGGCCGAGGAGCAGTCCTCGGCCACGGAGGAGATCAGCAGCTCGGTGGAGGAGATAAACTCCATCGCCCAGAGCACGGCCAGGAGCGTCGAGGAGACGACCGTGGCCCTGCGCGCCCTGGCGGAGCAGAGCTCGGCCCTCATGGCGCTCATCCGGGACCTGAAGGCCGAGGGTGAGGGCACGAAGGCATAACCGAGGAATACGGCCCGCAGGGCCGATGGCAGCCGGGCCGCACAGCGCGGTCCGATGACGGCAGCCCCGTCCGGACGATCCGGGCGGGGCTGTTCGCGTTTCGGCCCGAAGGAAGCCGGGGTCGCCTGCTTCGGCCCCTAGGCCCCGGTGCCGGGCGCGACGAGCACGTAGCGCGTGGCCGGTCCGCGCCCTTCTTTGCGCACCAGGCCGCGCGCGACCATGTCCTGCAGGTCGTAGAGGGCGGCGCGCGGCGAGAGGGAGCCGTCGAAGAGGTCCTGGTAGTCGCCGCGCGACATCTCCCCCTGGCGCAGCAGCACGGCGTAGGCCTTGCGCTGGCGGGCGTTCAGCCCGGCCTGCGCCTCGGCCGCGTTGCCTGCGTCGGCGGACGCTGCGGGCAGGGGTTTGCCAGGGGGAGGCGTCGGCGTGTCGGGGAGGGGCGAGGGGCGGGAAGGCCGCGCCCCGGGCTCGGCGGTCTCTGCCCAGCGGCTGCTTTCCGCCTGCCGGGCGGGTGCGGCAGGCGCGCGCTTCCCCGTGCCGGAGGGGCCGTTCTGCATGCGGGGGCGCTGGAGCGGCCATTCGGGAGCGTCGGACTCCGCTTCTTCGCTCCCCGCTCCTTCGGGCGCCGCGGGTGATGTGCCCGGCGCGGACGACGCGGGTGTGCCGGTGCCCGAGGACATCACGGCGTGTCCGAGCAGCAGGTTCACGCCCGGGGCGCGGATGACGTCGCTCTCGAGCTTCACGTCGCTGGCCTGGATCACGTCGCCCTCGGCCATGACCACGGCCCGGGTCAGGCAGTTCACGAACTCGCGGATGTTGCCGGGCCAGTCGTAGGCCCGCATCTTCTCCAGCGACCCGCGCGACAGCCCCATGCCGCGTCGGCCGGTGATCTGCTCGGCCTGGCCCAGGTAGTGGCGGGCGAGCAGGGGCAGGCTCTCCGGGTGCTCGCGCAGGGGCGGGGTGGCGATGGAGAGGACCTTGAGGCGGAAGTAGAGGTCCTCGCGGAACTCGCCGCGCTCGATGAGCTCGGTGAGGTCCGCGTTGCTGGCCGCTATGACGCGCACGTCCACGTCGATCTCGGTGTCGCTGCCCAGCGGCTTGATCTTGCGGATGGACAGGGCGCGCAGGAGCGACTGCTGGACCTTCGGCGAGGCCGACTGGATCTCGTCCAGGAACAGGGTGCCGCCGTGGGCCTCGTAGAAGGCTCCCTTGCGGTCGCCGCGCGCCTCGGTGAAGGCGCCCTTGATGTGGCCGAAGAGGGCGTCGAGCAGCAGGTTCTCGTCCAGCGCGCCGCAGTTGAGCGAGATGAAGGGCAGCCCGGAGCGCCTGCTGTTGCGGTGGATGGCCTCGGCCGCGAGCTGCTTGCCCGTGCCCGTCTCGCCGAGCACCAGCACGTCCACATCCACCTGCGCGGCCTTCAGGATGTCGCCCCGCAGCTGCTCCATCCGCGGCCCCAGGCCGATGATCTCGGGCAGAGACCCGGTCCGCTCGCTGTCCGCGCGGTCGCCCGCCGCGGCCTCGGCTATCTCCGCGTCGAGGTCGGCCCGCTCCTTCAGGTTCACGTTGAGGATGGCCTCGTCCTTCAGCCGGATGACCTCGAGCTGCTGCTTGATGCGCGTGATCAGGTTGTTCACGGCGGTCTGCAGCGCCCTGGTCTCGTAGCCGGTGGCGGGCAGGTCCACGGGCTCGAGCCGCCCGGACTGCTGCATGAGGTCCACGGCGTGCGCCAGGCGGTTCAGGGGCCGGGAGATGGTGCGCGAGAGGATGTAGATGATGATGGTGATGATCAGGATGGTGCCGAGCGTGATGATGAACATCACGTCCAGGTGCTTGTAGCCCGCGGCCATGATCAGCTTGGTGCGGTCGATGAAGGCCACGCCGCCGTAGACCGTGGGCGGCGCGTCGGGCGCGGGCGAGAACATGATGGGCGCGTAGGCGAAGTAGTGGGTGCGCACCGAGCCGCCGTGCGCGTCCGCCTCGGGCAGCACCTCGAGCCCGGCCTTGCCCTCGCGGATCGAGCGGACCATGTCCCAGTAGGCACCGGCCGAATCCGCCGGACGGAAGGCGTTGGGCTGGCCAGGTCTGCCGAGCGTGCCCTCGAAGCCCGCGCGGGCGAGGTAGGTGGACAGCGGCAGGTCCGGCTTGTCGTGGTCCTCGGACTGGAAGAGCATCCAGCCCTCGGGGTCCACGACGTAGAAGTAGCGCAGCTCGCTGCTGCGCGCGTAGGCGAAGAGCGGGGAGCGGGGCGAGTTGTGCAGGGAGAGGAGGTTGCGCAGCGCGTGCGCGTCGAGTCCCAGGATGAGGAAGCCCGGCGGGGTGGTGGCGTTGCCCGGATACCTGGCCACGAAACGCACGACCTCGGCCGAGAAGTGGTGGCCGGGCGCGCCGGGCAGGGAGGCGGGATACTCGACCTCCGTGGGCTGTCCGGGCAGGACCGCGCCCTGGGCGAGGTTCGCCGCGCGCTCGAAGGTGAGCAGCGGGTTCGGCCGCACGTCGGCCACCTGGGCCGCGGGGATCTGGTGCACGTCCCCGCCCTGGCGCACCAGGAAGATGTGGTCCGCGGGCTTGGACGAGACGTAGGCGTATTCCACGTACCTCGGTCCGCCCGCCTGCTGCAGCCGCTCGAGGAAGGCGCGCATGTCCTTGGGGGTCACGGGCTCGCCCAGGGCGAAGACGAGGTCGGAGCGGCAGCGCGCCAGCAGCGACTCCACGTCGTGCGTGATGGTCAGGGCGCGCACGCGGACGTTGCGCTCCGTGGCCACGCCGATGAAGTAGTCCGAGAGGGTGTAGTTGATGTAGCCGGTGACGACGAGGATGAGGATGACCGGGGGGATGAGCATGACCATGAGCTTGCCCCTGAGGCTGAGTCCCCCGAACGCCTCGCTGAACCAGGTGCGTAATCCACCGGGCATTGAGTCCTCCCCGTTGCTCGCGGCACGTCGAGTTGAGGCGGCATGGCACGCTCCCGGGATCGGGAGTTCGTTTTCCGCTTATGCGCTTACCGCGCAAAAAGTCAATCTGCGAAATTTCCGGCATGGCGGTTGCAGCTCTGATCGCGCAAGGCAGGGGCCCTCCCCCCTGCCGCCGCCGGAACAGGCGGGCTGAGACAAACCTCGGGCATCCACCAGCCCATTCAGCCGCCGGGTTCCACACGTCCCTCCTTAAGGCGGCGCGTCCGGGCAATCGGCTCTGTCCCTCACCGAACAGCCCGGGCGCGCCGCTCCTCCCTGCAAAGGCCCTGAAACCTCCACGCGGACCGGCTCCGGTGCCTTCCGGCTTTCTGCCCGTGCGCTCGTCGGCATGGCTCCCGGCCGCGCGGGTCCCGGCGATCTCGCGGGCCGCCCGGCTCCCACCCCGCCTGCCTCGCCCCGCCTGTCTTGCCATGCTTGTCCGGCCACGCTTGTCCGGCTCGAACGCCGAGGACATGCAAGGGCAGCGGCCGATCACGCATCCTTCTTCCTCCAACTGCCCTTTCGCGTCCGCCATCTCCCTCCCGACAAATTCCCTGCGCGATCCCGTCCGGGAGCGAGGAAATCCTCTCGCCGGGCACGCTTTCTTTGCTCCGCCTCCCGCCGCATTGCGCAGCCCCCTGATTTTTCGTCCGAACGCCGTCCGCGCTCGCCCCCTGCCGCTTCCGCCCCTGTCCGAGGGCGCTGCGCGCGGCGTGCGGGCCAGGCAACATCAGAAGCTTTGCGGGGAAGGCCTGCGCGAAAGAGAGCAGATTTGTACCGCGCATGTCGTATAATTATCCAAAATAATAAATATTTTTAAAAAATGTTTGCGCGTTTCCGGCGCGGGCGCCCACCGCATGGCCGGGTCGCGCATGCCTTTCGCGCAGGCACACCGGTTGCAATTCCGGGGGCAGCCCCTGCGCGAAAGCGCGACGCGGTGCGCGGCGCAGGGTCCCCCAACAGCCCCGAGGGGCGAGGAGGCAGGATGGAGATGAAGCAGGAAACGAGACGCATGCCGCCGGTCCCGGGCAGGGACGGATTCGCCCGCGCGCAGGCGGCCCCCTGTCCGGACATGGGCTGGGGCGGTTTCCTGTGCGCCGAGTCCGCCCCGGGTGCGCTTGCGGAAGTATTCCCGCTCGGCTGCGTGGCCGGACGGGTCGCGGCTCCGGACGGGATACGGATCCCTCCGGCGCACGAGAACGTGTGAGAACGTCTGAGGAGGAGAGGTTATGAGAAGGTTGTCGCGGATTCTTTCCCTGTGCGTCCCGATCGTGCTTATGCTGCCTGCCCTGGCTCTGGCCGCGGGCGGCCCGGCCTCGGAGCTCGTCGTCGTGGCCGATACCAGGGTGCTCGGTCCCGGCATGCTGCGGTACCTGGCCGACCTGTACAACACCAACCCCACCCTGTTCGCGGTCTGGGCCACGGTGCTCACCGCCTGCTACGGCTGCTTCCTTGGCCTGATCACGGACTTCCTGATGAAGCGCACGGGCATCGACCTGAAGTCCCGCAAGATCGTCGAGCACTAGGCCGCAACACAGAGGAGGACAAACAATGGACGCTTCCTGGCTGTACATGTGGATGCCCATCGCGGGCATGAAGATTTTCTGGCCCGGCCTCGTGCTCATCGGCCTGTCCGTGGGCATCATCGGAGGCTTCTTCGGCATGGCGGGCGCCTGGATGGTGACCCCCGGCCTCAACATCCTGGGATTCCCCATGGCGTTCGCCATCGGCACGGACATGGCCCACATCGCCGGCAAAGCCATGATCTCGACCATGCGCCACTCCAAGTTCGGCAACGTGGACTACCTGCTGGGCTTCATCATGCTCGCAGGCACCATGGTAGGCATCGAATGCGGCGCACAGGTCATCATGTACCTCGAACGATTGGGCAACCTGGCGACCATCGTCCGCTGGACCTACGTCGTCCTGCTGGCCCTCATCGCGGCCATGGTCTTCTACGACTATTCCAAGGCCGTCTCCAAGAAGAAGCACGGCGACGTGGGTGAGCACGGCGCCGAGGGCGTGACCTGGTACAAGACCCTGCAGAAGCTGCACATCCCCCCCATGGTCCACTTCAAGACCGCGGGCTTCACCTGCTCCGCGTGGCTGCCCATCTTCGTGAGCTTCCTGACCGGCGTGCTGGCGGGCTTCCTGGGCATCGGCGGCGGTCTCATCCGCATGCCCGCCCTGGTCTACCTCATCGGCTGCCCGACCCACATCGCCGTGGGCACCGACCTCTTCGAGGTCATGATCTCCGGCCTGTACGGCGCCTTCACCTACTCCCTGAAGGGCCGCATCGAGCTCGTGGCCGTCTTCGTGATGCTCACCGGCGCCGCCGTGGGCGCGCAGATCGGCACCGTGGCCACCAAGTACGCCAAGGGCTACGGCATCCGCCTGACCTTCGGCTTCGCGGTGCTCGCGTGCATGCTCTCCATCATCCTCAAGCAGTACAAGTTCGACGCCGCCGCCGCGGTGACCATCCTCGGCGCCATCTCCGTGATCAGCCTGTGGATCCTCAAGGTCATGCTCTCCGGCGCCGCCGACGAGCTGCGCCACAAGGCGCAGGCCGGTCGTACCAACGCCTAAGGACAGGAAGAAGGAGAATCGAGATGCGTATCAAGACGATCATCGCGAGCCTGGCCGTGGCCGCCGTCCTGACCCTCTGGGCGGGCCTGGCCATGGCCGCCGAAGTGGCCCAGGGCAAGTGCGTCTCCTACAACCAGGACGCCAAGGTCATCGTCATCGACGAATATGACACCAACCCGACCAAACAGGCCCCCTACGGGCAGCCGACCGGCGTGCAGAGCACCTTCGACGTCTCCGGCGCCAAGATCGGTATCAAGCCCGAGCCGGGCGACGTGCTGCGCATCGCCTTCGCTTCCGAGGGCAGCGCGCGCAAGGCCAGCAAGGTCATGAACGTCTCCAAGCAGGACCTGCGCAAGAAGTAGGGCCCTGAACACCACCCCGAGGGGAGCCGCCACGCCCCGGCGGCTCCCCGATTCGGGGGCTCGATCCGGCAACGGGCGGGAAGCACGAGCACCAAGGAGCACGAAGATGTCGTTACGCACCAGGAAGATCGTCACCCTGCTGGCCATGGACGCGGCCCTGGCCGCCGAGCTGGCCTACGGATTCTACAGCGGCTTTCACGGCGAGGACTTCTCGCAGTCCTTCCTGCACGCCTACCTGCCCGTGTTCCTGCCCACCATCATAGGCTTCATGTGGACGCTCAGGCGGCTGAACAAGAAGATCGCCGCCGAGGACGAGGCCGCGGGCCGCGAGCCCGAGAACACGGCGCCGCAGAGCGTCTTCTAGCCACGGGGCGGAGAAGCGGATGAAACGCTGGCTGGACTGGATCTCCCGGGCCCTCTTCGTGGTCTTCCTGTTGAGCGTCCTGGACATCGCGCTCTACCTGGTCTTCGACTCGGGAGAGCCGTTCCGCATCGTCAGCGGCCGCGAGATGCCCATCGTCGGCTCGCTGAGCGACAAGGAGGCAGCGCTCCTGCCCGCGGTCACCGAGCAGTCCGAGCGCGACGTGAAGCTCGCCGCCGAGCGGGCGCAACGCCTGCTGCTCTTCACCGCGGACAACGACTTTCTCGGCCTGCGCCTGGCGGACGTGCGCGGCCGCATGTGGCGCGGCACCCTTTTCGCCACGCGCGAGGCCACGGACGGGCAGTACTCCTTCACCGTCGTGCCCAGGGACATGCCGCCCCCCTCGTCCCAGGCGTCCGCGGAGCAGCGCGCGGAGCAGCACACCGTGCGCATCTTCGAGAGCGAGCGCGCCCTGCGCGACAGCTACGCCTCGTTCTGCGTGCGCTACCTCGGCGCGGAGCCGTGGTGGACCACCGGCGCCACCATGATCGCCACGGCCGTCATGCTCGGCCTGGCCTTCATCCGGGGCGGCAAGGAGGCCCGCAACCTCCAGGCCAGGGGGCTCGGCCCCATCTACAAGCTGGCCCTGGGCCAGGGCGCGGGCGAATGGGAGCTGCTCTTCGGCCTGGGCGCGGAGCACGGCGTGACCGAGGGCGCGACGCTCGCGGTGCTGGACTCGGACGGCCACTGGCTCGGCGAGTTCAGGGCCTACGGCGTGAGCGCGGACGCCTCGCGCGGACGTCTGGACAAAACCGTGCCGGTCACGCACGATTGCCTCATAGCCCGGATGTGGGCCGAAGAGAAACGCAGGGCCTGAGGAGCGCGCCCGGGTCCTGCCCCTGTCGCCGCCGAGTGCGCGCGGCCGAATTTTGATCTGCCGCCGTCGGCCGGGCATCGGAACGCGCGCTCCGGTCCCGGCCGCACGGCGCGGCCACGGAGGAGAACCCCGTGGATGCAGTCGACGTCCTCTTGGTAGACGACGAGGAAGAGGCCCTGGCCCTCTACGGCAAGCGGCTGGCCAGGCGCGGCATGTCGCCCCGCCTGGCGCGCGACGCCGAGGAGGCCTTCGCGGCCATCGCCGCGAAGGTCCCGGACGTGGTCGTCCTCGACGTGCGCATGCCCGGCATGGACGGCCTCACGGCGCTCGCCCGCATCAAGCGCGAGCACCCCGGGGTGCAGGTCCTCATGCTCACCGGGCACGCCAGCGTGGAGGCCGCGGTGCAGGGCATGGAGCGCGGCGCGTTCGACTATCTGGTCAAGCCCGTGGCCCTGGAGGATCTGGTGCAGAAGATCCACGAGGCCCTGGGCGAGGGCGGGGAAGAGCGCTAGCCGAAAGCCCGCCGCGTGCCGGACGCGGCCGTTTGGAGGCGGTTTTGGGCGGACTGATGACGAGGCTTTGCGAGCAGGTGCGCGCCTGGCTGCGCGGCAGTCCGGCCGACCTCGGCCCGGCGGGCGAGGACCCGGCCGCGGCCGCGGCCCGAGAGGCCGTGCGCGCCCGGGGCAGGCAGTTCCGCCGCCTCATCGCGGCCAATGCCCAGGGGCTTCGCGCCATGGCCGAGCTCGAGGAGGCCATGGCCGGCACCAGGACCTTCGACATGGCCTGGCTGCGCGCCCACGCCGTGGCCGCCTGCTCAGCGGTCTACCAGATGGTCTTCGGGCTCTCGGCCCTGGCCCCGGAACACGGCGTCGGGCTTGCCGAGCGCTTCACCCTCATCCGCCGCGAGATGGACACCCTGCTGGCCCCGCGCGAGCCCGCGGCCGGGGCCGAGGCGCCCCTCGTCCTGCCCCTGGCCGAGGTGCGCGCGACGCATGCCCCGGTGTGCGGCGGCAAGATGGCCATGCTCGGCGAGCTCGGCGCGCACGGCCTGCCCGTGCCCGAGGGCTTCGTCGTCACCACGGCGGCCTACCGCCGCTTCCTGCAGTCGAACGGCCTCGGCGCGGCCATAGACGGCCTGATCCAGGGCGCGGACAGCGACCGTCTGGACGCGCTCATGTCCCTGTCCGCGGCCGTGCAGGGGCTCATCCTGCGCACCCCTGTGCCGCCGGACCTGGCCGAGGCCGTCCTCGCCGCCTGCGACGGCCTCCCGCCCCGTACGCCCGGGACGGACGGGCCGCCGCGCCTGGCCGTGCGTTCCTCGGCCCTGGGCGAGGACGCGGCCGGGGCCTCGTTCGCCGGGCAGTACCACAGCGAGCTCAACGTGGGCCGCGAGGGGCTGCTCGACAGCTACCGCGAGGTGGTGGCCAGCAAGTACGGCGTGGCCGCCATGGCCTATCGCCGGGGCAAGGGGCTGCGCGACGAGGACGTGGCCATGTGCGTGGGCTGCCTTCGGATGGTCCGGGCCGAGGCGGGCGGGGTGATCTACACGCGAAGCCCGGTGGACCCGGATGACGACGCCGTGTCCGTGACCGCCACGCCCGGCCTGCCCAAGGCCATCGTGGACGGCGGGGTCACGCCGGACGTCTTCGAGGTCGCGCGGGGAGAGGGGGGAGCGCCCCCGTCCATCCGTTCGCGGCGCATCGCGCAGAAGTCCCTGCGCCTGGACAGCGCGCCTGGCGAGGGGCTCGCGCGCAGCCGCCTCTCGGCCGCGGCCTCCGCTGCCCCGTCCATCGACGACGAGGCCGTGCTCACCCTCGCCTCCCTGGCCCTGCGCGTGGAGGACCTGCTGGGCGAGGCCCAGGACATCGAGTGGGCGCTCGGCCGCTCCGGCCGCTTCTATCTGCTGCAGACACGGGCCCTGCCGCGCCAGGCCTGCCGGGCCCAGGGCCAGGCTCGGGGAGAGAGCCGGGCGGGAGGGCGCGAGAGGACCGTCCCGGCGGATGCGCGCCTGCTGGCGGAGGGCGGGGTCACGGCCAGCGGCGGCGTGGGTGCCGGACAGGTGCACGTGGTGGACAAGGAGGCGGACTTCCTGAGCTTTCCGCGCGGCGGCGTGCTCGTGGCCGCGACCTCGTCCCCGCGCCTGGCCGCGCTGCTCTCCCGCGCCGCGGCCGTGGTGGCCGAGCACGGCAGCGTGGCCGGGCATCTGGCGAGCGTGGCCAGGGAGTTCGGCGTGCCCGCCCTGTTCGGCGTGTCCGACGCGCCCCGGGTCCTGTCCGGCGCCGGGCTCGTCACCGTGGACGCGGACGGCCGCGCCGTCTATAGCGGAGAAGTGAGTTCCCTTCTCGCCCCCGCGCCCGCCGGGCAACCGGCCTCCTGCCCCCTGTCCGGGCCGGGCGTCCCGCCGCCGGACAGCCCGGTGCGCCGCACGCTCGAGCGCCTGGCCGCCCTGGTCGTGCCCCTCGGCCTCCTGGACCCCGAGGCGCCGGATTTCGTTCCCGCAAAGTGCCGGAGCCTGCACGACATCACCCGCTACTGCCACGAGATGGCCGTGCGCGCCATGTTCTCGGACGAGGGCCAGGCGGCCGAGGCGGCGGCAAGCGGCAAGCGCCTGGCCGTGGGCCGGGCCACCAAGTACTGGGTGGTGGACCTGGGCGGCGGCTTCGTCGGCGACGTCCCCGGCCCGGCGGTGAAGCTCTCCGAGATCGCCTGCGCGCCCATGCTGGCGGTCTGGGCCGGGATGACGGCCATCCCCTGGCAGGGGCCGCCCATGCCCGACGCGCGCGGCTTCCTCTCCCTGGTGGCCCAGTCCGCGGCCAACCGGGACATCGAGCCGGGGCTGGACTCGGCCTTCGCGGAGCGCGACTATTTCCTCGTCAGCCGCCGCTCCTGCACCGTGCAGGCTCGCTTCGGCTACCATTTCTGCACCGTGGACTGCCATGCCGGGCCGCGGCCGGAGGAGAACTACGCCGCCTTCCAGTTCAAGGGTGGCGCGGCGGACCTGCCCCGGCGACGCGCCCGGGCAGAGATGGTCGGCCGCCTGCTCGCGCGGCGGGGCTTCATCTCCGAGGCGCGCCAGGACGCCCTGTACGCCCGCCTGGAGAACGCCCCGCGCGAGGAGATGCTGCGCCACGTCATGGTGCTCGGCCACCTCCTGGTGCACACGCGGCAGATCGACATGGTCATGGGCGATCCCGCAACCGTGGCCGCCTGGGAAGAGCGGCTCGGGGAGGAGTGCGGCCGGGTGGCCGCGCTGCCCCTGCCGCTCCCGGCCGGAAACGGCGGGGAGGATGACGATCCGGCCTCGAACGACCCGGGCGGCGACGCCGTCCCGCATTCGCCTTCGGACATCCGGACCTCGCGCACCGACGCCGCGCAATCGGAGTGACGATCAATGGACAGGAGCACCTTTCGCAACCTCCGCTGGAAGATCATAGCCGTCACGCTGCTCTTCTCACTGGTGCCGCTCTTCGCCCTGGGCTGGTTCATCCACACGGAGTTCAGCCGCTCGTTCCGGGCCAAGGTCCAGGCGCAGCTGACGACCATCGTGGAGAGCAAGCGCTCGGCCATCGACATGTTCCTGGACGAGCGCGTGACGCAGCTGCGAAACCTCGCGGACACGCACTCCTTCGCGGAGCTTTCGGACCAGAAGCGGCTGAACGACCTGTTCCAGACCATCCAGTCCGCCTCGCGCTCCTTCATCGACCTCGGCATCATCGACGGCAACGGCGTGCACGTGGCCTACGCCGGGCCCTACCACCTGGAGGGCGTGAACTACCACGACGCCACCTGGTTCCAGCAGGTCATGCTCAAGGGGCTGTACATCAGCGACGTCTTCCTGGGCTTCCGCCACTTCCCGCACTTCATCATCGCCGTGGCCCGGCACGAGGGCGGCAAGACCTGGATCATGCGCGCGACCATCGACTCCGAGGTCTTCAGCCAGCTCGTGCGCAGCGTGCAGGTGGGGCAGCTCGGCGACGCCTACCTGATAAACGCCGAGGGCCAGCTGCAGACCCCCTCGCGCTTCGCGGGCAGCGTCATGGACCAGGTGGGCGCGCCGGGCCGCGGGCATTTCCCGGGCGTGCTCGTGGAGCAGGGCAGGGGCAGGGACGGCTCCCGCATAACGGGCATGACCTGGCTTCGCCGCGTGAACTGGATGCTCGTGGTCTCCGAGGACCTGGAGGAGGAGCTCTCGCCGCTGGTGCGGGCCCAGACCCTGGTGCTCATCCTCGTCTTCTGCGGCGCGTTGGTCATCTTCACCGGCGCCTACCTCGTGACCGGCAACCTGGTGGGCAAGCTCTTCGCCACGGAGCGCGAGAAAGCGGTCATCGACGCCTCGCTCATGCAGTCGAGCAAGATGGCGGCGCTGGGCAAGATGGCCGCGGGCGTGGCCCACGAGATCAACAACCCGCTCACCCTGATCCGCGAGAACGCGGGCTGGATCAAGGACCTCCTGTCCGAGGAGAAGCCCGAGAACATCGCCAACTTCGACGAGATCAAGGCGGCCGTGGAAAAGATCGACCTGCACGTGGAGCGGGCCAAGACCATCACCCACCGCATGCTCGGCTTCGCCAAGCGCATGGACCCCATCCAGGAGAGCGTGGACCTGACCCACGTGGTGGAGCAGACCCTCAAGTTCCTGGACAACGAGGCGGTGCACCGCAACATCTCCATCGTCAAGGAGTTCGCGCCGCTCCCGCCCATCGCCACGGACCCCTCGCAGATCCAGCAGGTGGCGCTCAACCTGCTCGAGAACGCCATCGACGCCATCGACAAGGACGGGACGGTGACCGTGAGCACGGGCGTGAACGGCAAGTACGTCTGGTTCAGGGTCAGCGACACGGGCACGGGCATTCCGGCGGACAAGCTGGACAAGATATTCGACCCCTTCTTCACCACCAAGGCCCCGGGCGAGGGCACGGGGCTCGGCCTCGCCATCAGCTACAGCATCGTGGAGAAGCTCGGCGGGCACATCGATGTCGCGAGCGAGGAAGGCAGCGGCGCGACCTTCACGGTCTTCCTGCCCCAGGGCTAGCGGGCGGACGGCGCGGACGGAAACTACGGGGGTGCGGCAATGGCGGAGATGAGCGGCATCAAGGTCCTGGTGGTGGATGACGAGCCCGATTTCGTGGAGCTCTTCCTGAAGCGCTTCGCCAAGCGCGGGCTTTCGGTGCGCGGCGCGGGCAGCGGGGCGGAGGCCCTGGCCGCGCTTTCCCGCGAGCCCGCGGACGTGGTGGTGCTGGACGTGAAGATGCCCGGCATGGACGGCCTGGAGACGCTGCGCGAGATCAAGAAGCGCCATCCGGCCGTGCAGGTCATCCTCCTGACCGGCCACGGCTCGGTCAAGTCGGGCATCGAGGGCATGAGCCACGGCGCCTACGACTACGTGCTCAAGCCCTTTTCCCTGGACGACCTCCTGCAGCGTATCCTGGCGGCCTTCGAGCGCCGCCGCATGGTGGCGGGCGCGGGAGGGGCGGGAGGCGGCCGTGGCAGGATCGCATGACGACGCGGGACGGGGCCGGCATCGAGTCGGACACCGTGACGGACACCGCGCAAGCCTCCTCGATCCCACAGGGCCCCTGCGCGCTGGCGGGTTCGTCTGGCCCTGCCTGCTGGGCGCGGCCCTGTTCCTCTGCTGGGCCGAGGACGCCCTGACGCTCGGGGGCTATCTGGCCCTGGGGCTCGCGCTCCTCTCCGGGCTCGGCTGCTGGATCGCGGCGCGGCGCGGCGAGCGCGCCCTGGCCAGGGCGCGGGCCGAGTCCGACGAGCTCGGCGAGCAGCTGGTGCAGAGCCAGAAGATGGCGGCGCTGGGCGAGCTGGCCGCGGGCATCGCCCACGAGATCAACAATCCCCTGGCGATCATCGGCCAGGAGGCCGAGCTCGTGCGCCTGGCCGCGCTGGGCGGGCAGGCGGAGTCCTCGGGCCAAGGGCGGCCTGCGGACGCCGCGGCGGCCGAGATCGCCGACAGCCTGGACCAGATCGCGGTGCAGATCGAGCGCTGCGCCGCCATCACCCACAAGATGCTCGACTTCGCGCGCGCCCGCACCCCGGTCTGCCAGCCCGCGGACTGCAACCGCCTGGTGGAGGACATGGTGGGCCTCGTGGAGCGCGAGGCCGAGAAGCAGGGCACGAAGATCGTGCGCATGTACGGCGAGCTGCCGCGCGTGGTCACGGACCCGCCCCTGGTGCGCCAGGTGGTTCTGAACCTCCTGAACAACGCCATGCAGGCGCTGGGCGGCGGCGGGGCCATCTTCGTCACCACCCGCGCGGCCGCGCCCGGCCGCATCGCCGTGGAGGTCCGCGACACGGGCCCGGGCATCCCGCCGCAGATGCTGGACAAGATCTTCAACCCCTTCGTCACCACCAAGGCCCCGGGCCAGGGAACCGGGCTCGGCCTGGCCATCAGCCAGCGCATCGTCACGGCGCTCGGCGGGACCATCGCCGTGTCCAGCCCGCCCGGCCGGGGCGCGGTCTTCGTGGTCAAGCTGCCCGCGGTCTGCGCCCCGCAGGATGCCGCGACGACCGGGGCCGCAGGGAAGGGCGAAGGGCAGGGGGGCCCGCCGGACGCCCCCCCGGATGCGTCCGGCGCTTCGGATGTCCGGGACGCGAACCTCTCGGCGTGACATGGAGGATGCCATGGACAAGTTGCGCTATCTCGTGGTCGACGACGAGGACCGTTTCCGCCAGAGCCTCATACGGCTGCTGGAGGCCAAGGGCATGCGGGCCGAGGGCGCGAGCGACGGCAGGGCCGCCCTGCGCGCGCTCGAGCAGAAGCCCTACGACGTCATCCTGCTGGACGTGAAGATGCCGGGCATGGACGGGGTCCAGGCCCTGCCGCGCATCCGGGAGCTGGCCCCGCAGGCCGAGGTCATCGTGCTCACGGGCCACGCCTCGGTGGACGACGCGGCCCTGCTCATGGAGCGCGGGGCCTCGGAGTACCTGGTCAAACCCTGCGGCGTGAACGAGATACTGGACACCGTGGCCGTGCTGCGCGACCGCCGGGCCATGACCGCCCAGTCCGGGGCCTAGCCGCTTGCTCAGCCGTCCGCCGCCGCCCTGTCCTGTCCCTCGGGGCTGGCGGAGGGCCGGGTGGGCTCGAACCAGCATCCGCCCGCCAGGAAGCACTCCACCATGGCCTGCACGCTCTGCTCGCTGACCATGAGCATGTCGGTCTGGCGGGTGAACTGCAGCAGCCTGCCCATGGCGCGCAGCCGCTCCTCGATGACCTCGGGCTCGAACTTCTGGAAACGGCCGAAGACCCTGTCCCCGGTGCGCTCCACCTCGAAGCCGAGCCGTTCCATTATCAGCCCGATGGCCCGCGCGCGGCGCGCGCGCTTGGCGTCGTCCGCCGCGCCGCCCGAAAAGGCGAAGGTGATGTAGTTCTTGTTCACGGTCTGGCCGCAGTAGCAGTCCAGCACGCCGTAGTGGTAGCCCACGCGCGAGCTGAAGTTCAGGTACTTGTCCGAGGCGATGGCGTAGCTCTTGTCGCCGAAGCGCTCGTTCGCCGCGGGCGGGGCCAGCATCTGCTGCCCCATGACCGCCATGAAGCCGCCCAGGTGCACGGGCCTGGGCCTGGCCTGCTGCTCGGGCGTGAGCACCAGCCCGTCGAGCAGGGCGCGCAGCGGCCGGGAGACGACCTCTCCGGGCGCGACCCGGCGCCGCCTGGGCGCGGCCCCGCCCTCGTCCGGCCCGGCCAGGGCCCCGCCCAGGTCGATGAGGTGCAGGTCGAGCCCGGTCGCCGCGTCCAGGCGCGCGGTCAGCCCGGCGTGGCCCGCGGTCAGGTCGCTCAGGGCGAACATCTCGGTGTAGGACTTCTCGTGCAGGTAGCGCATCACGTCGTGCACCGTGCGGCAGCCCGCGGGCGCGAAGGACGGCGCCTTGGGGTCGAGCAGGTTCAGGGGCGAGATGAGGCTCGCGGCCCGGCGCAGCATGGCGTGCACCGGCGTGCCCGCCATGGCCGGGGCGGCGCGCCCTCGCGTCTCCTCGCCGCCTTCTCCGCCCTCGCCGCCGCGCGCGCTGCCGCGCCGCGCCAGCAGGGTCTGCACGCGGCCCGCGTAGACCCGTCCCGCGGCGGCGTCCACCGTGATCTCCGCGCCCTCGGCCAGGGCCGCGCAGGCGCCGGGCAGGCCGAGCAGGGTGGGCACCGCGAACTCGCGGCACAGGGCGGCCATGTGGCCGGTCACGCTGCCGTGCTCCGCGACCACGGCAGCGGCCCGGCGCAGCAGGGGCAGATACTTGGGCGAGGAGTGCAGGGCCACCAGCACCCCGCCGTCGGGAAAGCCCTCCAGGCTGTCCGGCGCGGCGTGGTGCACCGGGCCAGCGGCCGCTCCGGGCACGGCGCAGCGCCCGCCCGAGAGGAGAAGCTCGGCGCCCGCCTCGGGCGGCTGGACAGGGGCGACGTCGGGCGACGCGTCCGGCGAAGCGTCCGGCCGGGCCACGCGGGCCAGGGGGCGTGTCTGCAGGATGAGCAGGCGGCCGGGGCCGCCGGGGCCGTCTTCCTCGAGGACCCATTCCACGTCCTGCGGGCAGCCGTAATGGCTTTCCAGGCGCAGGCCGAAGTCCGAGAGTTGCAGCACCTGCTCGTCCGTGAGGCAGGGGCAGCCCGCCAGCCCGGGGGGCACGGGAACGTCGCGCAGTCCCCCGGCCGGGTCGCACACGCGCATGGTCTGCTTGAACTCCGTGCGGCGGCCCACGATGCGCCGCGGCAGCCGCGCGACCGTGAACTGGTCCGGCGTGGCCTTGCCGTCCACCACCGCCGCGCCGAGCCCCCAGACCGCGTCGATGACCACGTCGTCGAACTCCGAGCCGAAGGGCGGCCGGGTGTAGAGCACGCCGCCCGCGCGCGCCTCCACCATGGGCAGCACGGCCACGCCCATGGCCGGCTCCTCGTCCGGGATGCCGTGCAGGCGGCGGTAGGCCATGGCGCGCGGGGTGTACAGGCTGGCCATGACGCACTTGTAGGCGTGCGCCAGGCGCGTTGCGTCCACGTTCAGCAGGGAGACGTACTGTCCGGCGAAGGACAGCGCGCCGTCCTCGCCCACGGCCGAGGAGCGCACCGAGACGCGAAGCGCCTGAGCCAAAACGCCCCGCGCCTCGGCCAGCGCGGCGTGGGCCGCGCGAAGCGCCTCGTCGATCTCCTCGGGCAGGGGCGCCCTCAGCACCAGGGCCTGGATCTCCTCGCCTGCCAAGGCCAGGGCCGCCGGGTCCTCCACGTCGAGGTCGAGCAGGATCGAGGCCACGACGTCGTCGATTCCGGCGGTGGCGAAGAAGGTGCGGCCCGCCCAGGTGGTCACGGCGAAGCCCGCGGGCACGGGCAGGCCCACGCGGCACAGCACCTCGCCCAGGTTGGCGTTCTTGCCGCCCACGTCGTCCACCATCTCGCGCGTGATTTCGGCGTGGGGGATGGTGGGCCGGGCCTGGGTCCAGCTCGGCCGTCCCGCCTGCAGGCAGGCCGAGAGGCCGGAGCGGACCGTCTCGAGGACCGCTTCGAGCTCCGGCTGGGCCCGGCCCGAGAGGCGCTCGAAGCTCTTGACCATGCGCGTGGCGTGGAAGGCCACGCGGCCTGCCAGGGAGCGCACCTGCGCCAGCCCGAAGACCGCGCTGCCCGTGAGCAGCTCGTCCATTGCGGCGATGAGGCCCAGAAGCTCGCTGTTCGAGGCGAGCAGCTCCTGGAATGCGCGATACTTGACCCGGAAGAGGGATTCGGCGGCCTCGCGCCCCTTGCGCCGGGCGGGCGAGGCCGCGCGGTGCGCGGGATCGAAGAGCGTGGAGAGCGAGGTGAAGAGGCGGCGGAACATGGCGTGCCTCGGCTGTTTGCTCGTTCCCTGCGCGATCCGGCATCGCGCAAGGGCATGTCCGGATGGTGCACGAGGCGTGCCGGATGCGCGATCGGAATGCCCGGCTGCGCCGGATGGGTGGGGTCGAGGCGAGGAGGCTAGGGCAGGGGCAGTTCGGCCACGTCCGTGATGACCGTGTCCGCCAGGGGCGAGCAGACGGACGGGTCGCCGTAGCCGTAGGCCGCGAAGCAGCAGCGCGCGCCCACGGCGCGGCCGAAGAGGAGGTCCGCCTCGCTGTCCCCGGCCATGAGCATGCGCTCGGGGTCGTGGTCCGGCAGGGCCGGGGCGATGAGCGCATGAAAGACCGTGGGGTCCGGCTTCTTGGGCAGGTCCGGCGTCTGCCCGGCCACGAGGGCGAAGAAGTCCGCGAGCCCGAGCCCCGCGACCGCGGCCTTGAGCGCCGTCTCGCCCTTGTTGCTCATGAGCACCAGGGCGGCGCCCGCCTCGCGAAGCCGCGCGAGGGCCGCGCGCGTGCCCGGGAAGAGGCGCGTCAGGGGGTGCGCCTCGGCCGCGTAGACGGCGCGCCATTCGGCTATCCAGGCCGGGACCTCCTCGGCCGGAAGCTCCGGGTTCAGGCGCATGAGGTAGTATTCGAGCCCGCGGCCGTCCAGGAGCGCCGTGCGCACCTCCTCTCGCGTCGGCTCGCGCAGGCCGTGCAGGGCGAAGGTGCGGCGGGTGGCGTGGGTGATGGAGGGCAGGGAGTCGACGAGGGTGCCGTCGAAATCGAGCATGACCAGGGGGCGGCGTTTCATCCGGGGAGGGTAGCCGATTTTCGCCCGGGCGCAAAGGTGGGGCCGCAGCGCGCGGGAGTGGAGCAAAGGGCGTGAACGGGAGCGGAAAAGGGACGGGGGAGGCGCCGGTGGCGCCTCCCCCGTCCGGGATCGTCGTGTCGCGAGGTTGCCGGACCCGCGCCCGGCGTGTCTTCTCAGGCCTTCGTCTAGGCCTTCATCTCCTCGATCAGCACCTGCAGGTCGTGGGCCTGGCGCGCCAGGTCCGCCACGGCCTGGGCCGACTGGCTCATGCCCTGGGCCGTCTCGCCGGAGATGCGGTTGATGTCGTCGATGGCGCGGTTGATCTCCTCGCTGGTCGCGGACTGCTCCTCGGCCGCCGTGGCGATGGACGAGACCTGGCCCGCGGTGTTCTCCACGTAGCCCACGATCTCGCCCAGGACCCTGCCGGAACCCTCGGCCAGGGAGGTGGACCTGGTCACGGACTCCGCGGCGCTCTGCGTGGCGGCGATGCTCTTCTGGGTGCCCTGCTGGATGGCGGCAACGGCCTGCCCCACCTCCTTGGTGGCGGTCATGGTCTTCTCCGCGAGCTTCCTGACCTCGTCCGCGACCACGGCGAAGCCCCGGCCCGCGTCGCCCGCGCGCGCGGCCTCGATGGCCGCGTTCAGCGCCAGCAGGTTGGTCTGGTCCGCGATGTCGTTGATCACGCCGATGATGTTGCCGATGCCCTCGGCCTGCTGTCCGAGGCTGCCCATGTCGGCCTGCAGGGCCGAGGTCTGGTGCTCGACCTGGGAGATGGCCGAGATGACCTCGCGCACGGAGTCGGCCCCGCCGCGCGCTTTTTCGCGCGCCTTCTCGGCGTTGTTCGCGGCCTCGGTGGCGTTCTTGGCCACCTCGAGCACCGTGGCGTTCATCTGCTCCATGGCCGTGGCCGTCTCGGCCGCGCGGCCGCTCTGCTGCTCGGCGCCGCGCGTGGCCTGCTCCACCTGGGCGGAGAGCTGCTGCGCGGCCGAGGAGACCTGGTCCGCGATCTGCCCGGCCTGCTCGGCCACGCGGGCGATCTGTTCGTTCTTGGCCTTGAGCTGGACCTCCTGGGCGCGGATATGCGTGAGGTCGAAGTAGAGGGTGATCGCCCCGAGCTCGCGGCCGTCGAGGTCGTAGATCATGCTCGTGTTGGCGGTCATGGTCTTGCAGGTCCCGTCGTGGCAGTCGTACTCCATCTCGGAGACCAGATGGCGCTCGGCGCGCACCTTGGCCATGGTCTTCCGGCCGCGCGAGGGGTCCCCGAGCAGGAACTGGCCGATGGGCTGTCCCACGTAGCTTTCGGGCGTGCCCGGCTTGCCCAGCAGGTCGAGCAGGCGCTTGTTGGTGAAGCTGACCTTGTCCTCGGGGTCGGTGATCAGGCAGGGGGAGGAGAAGGAGACGCCGTCGAGCACGCCCTGGGAGAAGCCGAGCTTGTTCTTGATCTCGCCGACCATGGCGTGCACCGCGGCGATGGTGTGGCCCACGGCGTCGTTGGCCTCGTAGTCCAGCCTGGCCTTGAAGTTCCCCCCGGCCACGTCCTTGGTGTAGGCCTCGAGGCTCACCAGCGGCGCGGAGACCACGCGGATGATGATCAGGGCCAAAAGGCCCGCCAGGGCCAGCATGACCACGGCGGCGATGGCCGAGGTCTTCATGGCCTGCATGTCCGCGCCGCGCAGCATGTCGCTGTTGCTCATGCCGACCACGACGAACCAGTCCCAAGGTGCGTAGTAGCGCACGTAGGCCGTGGTGGGCACGCCGTTCTCGGTGAAGCGGACGAACCCCTCCTTCATCTTCAGGATGTCCGGGGAGAGGCCGATCTCCGTGATGTTCTTGCCGTCCAGGGCCTTGTCCGGGTGGACCAGGATCGATCCCTTGGCGTCGCAGGCGAAGGCGAAGCCCTTGCCGTCGATGTTCGCGCCGGTCAGGGCCCGGCTCACGGCGTCGTTCAGGATGGGCCGCCCCACGTAGGCCGCGCCGAGGAGGTCGCCCATGATGCTTTTGAGCGGCTTGTAGGCCGTCAGGTACCAGGCGTTCACCACGTAGGCCCGGCCCTGGTAGACCTTGTCCTCCATGATGCTCTTGTAGACCGGGCTGTCCTCGGGGATGTAGGTCAGGGTGGCGCGCGTCCCGTCGGCACGCTTCACGGTGGTGGAGACGCGGATGAGCTTGCCGGGCATGTACTGGAAGATGGTGGCCGAACCGCCCACCAGCTTGACCACGGAGTCCACGATCAGCGGATCGCGCATGGACTGGCGACCGGCCTGGAACAGGGGCAGGTCCATGGTCTCCTTGGCGCCCGTGATCTGGTTGGTGATCGTGGTCGGGGTCTTCTGGTCGGGGTCTACGTTCAAAAGCCCCATGCGGTTGATTTCCTGGTCCATGAGCACGAGGTCCGAGCTGACCTTTTCCATGGTCGAGGCGTTCTGGATCTCGAAGTCCCGGTAGATGGAGTCGCCCATGGCCTTGAGCGAGGTCTGGGCCACCTCGCGCAGGGTCTTCTGCGTCTGCAGCAGGTTCACCACGCTGAGCACCAGGACCGTGACGGCCACAAGGCCGAGCGTGGCCACGGACAGCTTTATGTTGAGCGGCAATTTGCGGGCCATGCGCGTGTTCCTCCCCAGGTTACGCGAGTATGACGGTGCGATGGGCTGAATGTGGTGTGATTGTCGGCGGATGTCAATTAGAGCCGAACCGTGGCGGATGCAAGCGTGCCCTCCGGAGCCTCTTTTTTCGGCCGGGAGGGGAGGGCCATCGATCGGGGAGCGAGGGGAGGGAGAAAGATTTTTGCCCCCTTATATAATGATGCACCTGCCGGGGCCGGAAAGTTTTCGCAGGAAAATGATCGTTTTTTTCGAAATAGCGCTTGACCTCGGGGCCTGGTTTCCGTAGACCGCTCTTCCGCGACGACGAACGGCGAACGCGCCGAGCGACGAAGCGGAAGTTCTCTGACAAGCGAATAGACGGCCTCGAAAAAAAAGTTCGAAACCTGGTTGACAGGTTGAGGGTGAAAGCGTAAACAGCTTTTCCCCGTGACGAACGGGGGCCGAACGAGACAAGGTCTTTGACAATTAAATAGCGAGATCGGGCGCAACGCTTAGTGGGTACAGCAATGTACTTACGAGTTTCAGAAATCAACAGGATTTGAACTGGAGAGTTTGATCCTGGCTCAGATTGAACGCTGGCGGCGTGCTTAACACATGCAAGTCGTGCGAGAAAGTCTGCTTCGGTGGGCGAGTACAGCGGCGCACGGGTGAGTAACGCGTGGATAATCTACCGCGAGGACTGGGAT